>DASVMC010000414.1:0-4492 GCA_036384555.1 Niabella sp.
CAATCCTACAGGAAATATCCCGTATAAGGAAGCAGAGCCGTGGATGCATCATCCCTATGTGCAGGTCGCTATTCCCCTGGCCTATGGCGATTCATATGGTGGATATCATATACTGGGCACTGTACCGGATTATATTAAGCACTATAAAGGCCGGCTGGTATCCGGAAAACTGTACCGACAGGATTTTGAGGTCGTTATTGGAAGTACGGTAGCCCTGCAAACAGGACTGAAAACCGGCAGCCGGTTTTACAGCACGCATGGGGAAGGCGGGGAGGAGCACAAAGAGTTCCCTTATACGGTCACGGGCATTTTGCAACCCAGCGGAACTGTTTTGGATAACCTGCTGATAGGCAATATCCATAGTGTCTGGCAGCTGCATGAGCATGAAGAGGAACACCACCCTGATCATGCTCAGGAAACAGGTACGTACCAGGAGCATAAATATGCAACAGCTCACAATACGGTTAAGCCAGAGGGTCACAACCATCTGCATACAGCGACCGGTACTGATGATCAGCATGAACTGACAGCTGTATTGGTGCAATTCCGCAATCCGATGGGCAATATACAGATTCCCCGCATGATCAACAGCCAGACCAATCTGATGGCGGCCATGCCCGCAATTGAGATCAACCGCCTGTTCAGCCTGTTGGGTATTGGCATCAATGCATTGAAAAATATTGGCTGGGGTATCATGGCTGTATCTGCACTAAGTGTGTTTGTTGTTTTATTTCAATCATTAAAAGAACGCAAATATGAGCTGGCGCTGATGCGGACGATCGGTGCCAGTCGCTGGAAACTCTTACTATTGCTATTATTGGAAGGATTGCTTTTGGGCATACTGGGGTTGGTTACAGGCACGGTTTGCTGCAGGCTCATCATCTGGCTATTGCAGAAAGGATTCGAAAAACAATATCATTTTGTCGTTAACCCCTGGTCGGTGCAATGGTCTTCAGAGGGATGGCTATTATTAATTACAATGATCTTGTGTATTGCCGCTTCCTTATTACCTGCTATAAAAGCATGGCGTATTGATATTTCTAAAACACTGGCACATGAATAGGAAAAAGAACACAATATTGCTGTTGGGCGTTTACAGTATCATGTGCTGCACTGATAGCTCGCAGTTCTGTAAACATGGGCTACCTGCAAGTGCTTATTTTTCTCGGTTCCACAACAGCACCAAACAACAAGTCGCGGCTGGTATCATGCCGGCATCTTACTTCTACAGCAATGAACCGGGCATGGTACAGCAGCAGCCTGCTGAAAAGCTGAGCTGGCAGCAGCTGGAAGATGTCCGGTTTGTTCAGCGGTGGAACCAGCAGTTTCAGCAAAATATCTTATATCCTGTTTTTGGGAAAAAGATAAAGCTATTTGCGGGTCACCAGGTAAGCATTTCAGGACATATGATCCCGCTGGATATCAATGCCGGTATCTATGTGCTATCCAGGAATAATTATGCAGCCTGTTTTTTCTGCGGCATGGCAGGGCCGGAGTCCGTTATTTCCCTGAAGTTCAAATCAAAACCCCGGAGGTACCAAACCGACGAATACATTACATTAAAAGGAACGCTGGATTTAAATGTAGAGAACGTAAATGATTTGTTTTATATCATTCGCAATGCCGAGGAGGTGAAATAGAAGGCCGGCCCTTTTTTAACTTTTCAGGATTTTTACCGGCATAGGTCCTGCAATAATAAATATTCAGTGTATGGGCACTGATAATAAAAATGGCTGATAAAGGAATGAAGATATATACAAACGCTTCTTCCCAAACCTGGTTCAGAATCAGGAAAAGAAAACCGATAGCAAATAATGCAAGGGGTTTATAATTTTTGTGGTGCCGCGAATAACCATGATACAGGGATATACTGCCAAAGACAAGTGCTAAGGCAATCATTGACCATTCAATGGCTTTATTCTCCAGGATATCGAAGCCCAAAAAAGGCAGGCTGCTTATTAGAAGTGGTAAAACAGTACAATGAACAGCGCAGGCAACAGAAGTAAAAATACCCAGGCGGTCATAATTGATCTTAAAAATCTTATTGTGCATAGTATAGTCGCTTTTGAGCAAAGGTATTATTTTTTTTGCAACAATGTTGCATTTTGTTGAAATGTTATTATATTTGCAGCCTTATAACAATAATAATAATCGCTCATGATACCGCAAACATTTGAACAATGGCGCCACTGCATCGTAAATGATTGTGGCATTCACCTGACCAGGGAGTTTGCTCAACGCAGGCTGCGCATTTATCAGGACGCTAAAAACCCCGAAACCCAAAAGTTTGTCCGGCGCTACGGACAATTACATTTGGAAAATATCATCAACTGGCTCAAAAAAATGGATCACTAAAAAAACTATTATAACGGTTTTAAGCAGGTACCTGAAAGCAGGGAAAACAAAAGTTTGCACAGAATGAAAAGGAACTCCCACGCTGGGATGATGTAATGATAGCGCCACGTGCCGGGGATCCGCTGACGTCGGCATGACGGCGACAGTCTTGACAGGTTTTGCAAATGTTAACCACTATATAAATTAAAATATGAACAATAATCAATGTCCTCCCATAGCCAAGCCGGTCACAATTATTTCAGGGTTCCTTGGTGCAGGGAAAACAACTTTTCTGAACGCGCTCATCGCTTTTTACCGGGCAGCCGGTAAAAAACTGCTTGTCATTGAAAACGAGCTTGGCGAGCAAAGTATTGACGGGGAGCTCATCGTTGATGCCGGCAGCGATATTTTTGAATTGAGTAACGGGTGCCTTTGCTGTAATCTCAATGAAGACCTTTATGACCTGTTGCGGGAATTGTGGCAGCGCGGAGACACCTTTGATGAGTTGATCATAGAGACAACCGGCATTGCAGATCCCGCAACCGTGGCCGTTCCCTTCTTGGCCGATCCGTCTATTGAACGGTATTACCGGCTGGAACGGGTGATCGGTGTGGTAGATGCCTGTCTGATAGAAACGACGCTCTTAAAAACTGCAGAAGCCGGCAGGCAGATCAGTTTCAGCGATCTGTTACTGGTTACAAAAACGGATATGATTGCACAGCATCAGGTAGCGGATGTAGTGAAGCGGTTACAACAGATCAACCCGTTCGCAAAAATCCTTACCGGTAATAAGACATTGGGATATCCGTTACCGGAGATTTCCGGTTTTATGCGCAGTGCACCTACAACGGCGGAAAAGGAGACAAAACATGTACACAGCCACCAGCATGCGCATCATCGTCACCACAATATTACTTCCCTGAGCTTTGTTTTTACAGTTCCTATTGACATTGAGAAGCTGGAATATCGTTTAATGTTGATGCTGAATCTTCAGTCTGAAAACATTTATCGGGTAAAAGGGATTATTGATACCGGGTATAAAAAGGTTGTGCTGCAATCGGTGGCACATTACCTGGCAATAACAGAGGGCAAAGACTGGTTGCCGGGTGAGGAGCACAAAAGCAGGATCGTGTTCATCGGAAAGGAGCTGAAAGCGGCTGTTTTTGAAAAAATCCTCGAACAATGTACTCATGAAACAGCGCCGTTCAAAAACAGCGTTAAATAACACATCCCGGTCAACACCGTAAACAGGTTATAAAAAAAAATCCATATGGTCATCCCTGTTTTTTTATACATCCACTGGCATCCGGATCCGGAGCTGTTTCGTATCGGCGGGTTGGGCGTGCGCTATTATTCGCTCCTGTTTGCTACGGGTATCCTGACGGCGTATCTATTACTAAAAAAAAGTTTCCTGCAACGGGAAATACCGGTAGCGGTTCTTGACAAGCTGCTGATCTATGTAGTAGTTGGCACTTTCCTGGGGGCACGTCTGGGACATTGCTTATTTTATGATCCCGGCTATTATCTCCGGCACCCCGTGGAGATTTTTCTTCCGTGGAGTAACACTCCGGAAGGGTTCCGGTTTACCGGTTATCAGGGGCTGGCTAGTCATGGGGCGGCAATAGGCATATTGCTGTCCACCTGGATCTTTGCCCGGAAACAACATTGTTCCTATATCGGCACTCTTGATACCATTGCTCCTTATATTCCTCTTGCCGGGGCAGTTATACGACTGGGCAACCTGTTTAATTCCGAGATCATTGGACGACCAGCACATGTGTTTTGGGCGTTCGTATTTGACCGGGTAGACCAGGTGCCCAGACACCCGGCACAGCTTTATGAAGCTTGCTGCTACTTCATCTTGTTCATTATTTTATATCGCTTTTCACGCAGGGAAAAAAATACAGAACAACCCGGATTACTTTTTGGTATAATGCTGACGATATTATTCTCGGTTCGCTTTATTTTGGAATTTTTTAAGCATAATCAGGAAGCTTTTGAAGCAAAAATGATGATAAATATGGGACAGCTGCTTAGTATTCCTTTGATAGCTGCAGGAATAATAATTTTGTGGAAAAGACAGAAATAGCGGATCAGATTTCAGTGATGGATAACCGGAAGTCCGGTGTTATTAAGGTATTATGTGAGAGATAAGTGC
>DASVMC010000415.1:0-4416 GCA_036384555.1 Niabella sp.
TGTCGGCCATGCGGCCCTCTTTTGTTTTTTGCGCCTTAATAAAATTCAGGCACCGGTTTTTGACAGCCCGGAACAAATACCCTTTTACATCCTGATGAAATTGTTCATAAAGTTTCCGTTCCCAAATATCCATAAACAGCGTTTGCACCAGATCTTTAGCCTCACTTTCATTTTTCAGGAAAAAGTAGGCGGTAGCACAAAGCATCTTAAAGTAGTGAAGATACAATTCATCAAAAGCAGCAGCATCGTTATTCTTTAAACGAGCAATTAATTGAATGTCCTGCTGCGGCAGCATAAGTATAGATGGTTTATAATCATTAAACAAAGTGACCCGAATACATTCGTATAAATAGCAAAGCATTTTACCCGCAACCGCTACCAACCCAGCGCTTTGAAATCTGCTGCTTCAGCTGCCGGCAGGCTTTACGGATCCTGCGCCTGTTTTGCAGTTGTCAGCAAGCTGAAACACTTCATCAGTCCTTTCAAATATAAATCAAGTTTCGCAGCTAAAACCAGTTTTTATTGTGCAAACGTTTTCACACCTTTCCATCAACATAATCCTGTAAATAGGTATACCCCGGAGTAAGTCCCCCTTCTTTTGCAATAGTAGCCCGCTCAATAATTGCGGAGTTGCCATGCACCAAATCGTCTAAAATATATTTGATCAGCTGCTCACCAAAATAACGGCTCGCATCCCGGGGCAATTCATTGGGTAAATTACCTACTGCCATAATATCAATGGAGCCTTTCAGATAAGGGGCTGTAATTTCCAGTGTGTGCCGGTCAATGCCATACACCGGGTTTTCAATTGTCTGCGTTCGTTTATTGATTGGCACCGACCCATTCTCATCATCAGAGATATCCGCAATCGTTTCAATAATAAACCGGTCATCCTGTACGTCCGGAGTTTCAAATAAACGGGGCACCCCTTCTGACCAGTATACTCCGTTCAGCAGCACATCCGTTTGCCGGGTATATGGTATGAATTTATTTTTATAATTCCCGGGATTATTATGAAAATCCACCCGGTTATATTTTCCGGTATCTTTCCGTTCATAGAGATCCATGCTTTTCAGCTGTGTGTAAACGGGGTAATTAAAACGCCGCGCCAGGTATTCATCCGGCTCCACCTCATGTACCCCCATCAGGTTCATGACTTCCAGTAAGCCCTGGGCAACACGGCCACTGCCGGTAATGGCGATCTTTAAATTGGGCAGCCTTAATCCGAAATAGGTATGGATCAGGTTCCGGAAATCTTTTTGCTTATATACCCGGTCCAATTGAAACAGACCGGTACGGTTGCCATATGCCATTATACCGTTATGCGCACCAACCACGCCCGCAAAAAAACCAAAACCAATAATACGCTGCCCGTCCTCATGTTCCAGGCATTCGTAATCGATCAGTGTGATCTTCTTTTCAAGAATGGTTTGCAGGAGCAGTTGGTTATGCGGCTGTTTTTTCCGGGTATGAGAAAAAAACAGGTATGTCTTATCCGCAATCAGTTCTTTGGCAGGCACTTCTTTAATGCCCAGCAAAAGGGTACAATCCGACAGGTCTTCCGTCAGCGGAATGCCCGCGTGCTCATATTCTTCATCCTTGTAGCAACGGGTAACAGATGGCTGTACTGCAAAGGAAAGATCTGATCGTTGTGTTAACAGCCATTTGCATTGGGCGGGGGTCAGCGCCACCCTGCTGTCTTGCGGAATTTTCCCCTCCCTGATCAGCCCGATCTTAATTTTTTTCATAAAAACACGCTTTTCTCAACAAAGCAGCAATTTAATTGTAATTTTAAATATCATGACCATGAAAGTCCTTCATAAAATACTGTCTTTTCTAAAAGCGATCTTTATTACCAAGAAGAGTTGTTGTAAGTAATTCTGTTATAGTGGAAAAAAAAGCGACAGAAGCTGCTATTGTCACTGAAACTTTGTAATATTGCAGCCCAATTGCCCAGATGGCGGAATTGGTAGACGCGCTAGACTCAAAATCTGGTTTCGGCAACGGAGTGCAGGTTCGATTCCTGTTCTGGGCACATTGATTATCAATTAGTTAAAAAAGACTCACCTGGTGGGTCTTTTTTATGTGCAAGCAAATTTTGATCAGAAAAGGCTTCACAGAACTTAATTTAGCTAAATTAATTATTGTTTGTCTGGTATTGGAGACCTGGCTTCTCGCTATCATCCATAAACTCAGGCTTCTCACTCAATCATTACACGGGTTTTAAAAAAATTTCAATTGAGGACAACACTAAATTTGCAAGGAAGCTTTTTCTCGAACTTTTGACTTTAACGATTTATATAATGGCAGTTTTATACAATTTTGAAGCAATCAACATCGCTAATTTTGTACACAGATTTACAAAAAAATAATGCCAACAGGCATTCTGGGAATAGCAATTAATACTACATTGCAAAAGTTCAGAACGCATTGACCCTGCCAGAGTTTGCTAAGCTTCTTTATTTGCATCAGGACCTGATATTGAAGACAACCCTTGAATTAATATGGAAGAGCAACAAACTGAATGTCGTGCAAAAAAGAAATTCAAGGAGATAACGATCCCATTTTGAAAATATTAAAAGAAAGAGCAGAAACAAATCGAACCGAAAACATCAAATTTAATCTTGAAAAAATGTCTTCAAACCAGAATATAAGTACGCTTGAAATTCGGCTGTTACAAAAAGATATGTGGCCGGACCTGGAACAACTTTTTGGCAGGCAGGGAGCTTGTAATGGTTGTTGGTGCATGTATTGGCGAATAGGAGCAGCTTATAACAAAAGAGAGCGATTATTGAATAAAAATGATTTAAAAAATATTGTTCTCGCCGGTCAACCCATTGGTCTTCTTGCCTACTGGGATGGTATTCCCGTAGGCTGGTGCCAACTTACACCAAGACAAGAACTCTCATGGCTCCTGAGAAACGGATATGCTGACGTTCACCCATCTTCGAACGTCTGGAATATTTCATGCTTCTATATTAAGACCGGTTTTAGAAAGAAAGGCATCACTTATGCACTGATAAAAGCTTGTATCGAACATGTTAGAAATAAAGGGGCTGATTTATTGGAGGTGTATCTCAGGCAATCTCCTAATTCATTTACAGGTTATCCCTCCACTTTTAAACGAGCCGGGTTTACACTTTCTGAAGAAGTTAAATACAAACGCATCGTTGCCTTCTTTGATTTTAAAAAACAATAAGACTGAATGTACCACTTTAGTTTCCATTCGTAAATGGAACTCATGTTGCATAAGAAAATACTGTCGTATTCTTCCCCGGCAGAGCCAGGGTAACATAAACGTATCTTTTGGAATAGTGTTTTCTACAAATAACGCGCAGGATAAGTATAGTTTCTTATTAATCCTGAAGCAAGATTTACAACTATTAAACACAGCTTCAAAAAATTACCCCTGTTTTTGTTAATGCAACCGCCAGTTCTATTTATAATAGATCTTTCAAGAAAATCTATTAACTCTCCTTAATTATTATAGTATTTAATATCTTTAATAATGAGCAGGATTACATATATTGGAAGCGAACCCTCTAGCTTATTAATTTTTTAAATATTAGTTAAACAACTTGATTTTTCAATACAAAAACTTTCTAATATTCTCCTCTGACGCTTGAGCAAGATTAATAACAATTGCAATCACTCGGCCTTGTTTCCTCAGGACATTTAAAAGATTGATCTTGGCAAAAATTATATGGAGCATTATTAATAGTTATAAAGCCTGTAAAAGGGCAAACTACAATGCAAGTACTACCACTCCCACTGCTACCTCCACTCCCATCGTCACCGCCTTTTATTTTCTTTAATTGCTGTCTTGATAGTACTTCAGTAGCTTCAGCGTTTTGAAGTGTTATTTTTAGCTTTTTCATTCTTTAGATTTTTAAAAATGTAAAATAATAATTTTGATATATTAAAATTAAAATCTTACGTGCCAGCAATATTGACACGAAAAACTGTTTTTCAGATTTCTTTACACAAAATGAATATAGCTTTTTCAGAAAAGCACAATTCCTCAGGTTTACCTATTTTGGAAAAATCTTCTTTTATTAATAACTCTCCATATTTCATGAACTTAGAGATACAAAACTCTCCACTGTCTGCATAGCAGTAGGTCTTGCGTGTTCGGTCATATTGTATAGAGGCTCCCATTTCTCTCATTTCAGAAAGAAGACCTCTCACAGCACTTTTTGAGAGTTTCATTTTCTGTGCAAATGTCTCTAAATCCCCAGTCGCTTTTTTCTTAATTAGAAAATTAGCATATTCTAACCTTTTAATCATTTTTATTAAAGACATTGGTATCGTTTTACATAGTTAGAAAATAATTCAGATCGGCCACCGTATACATCTCAGGCAGCTGATAAAACCCGGCATCGGGGTCACGGGTATCTAAACACACAAAAAATGTTG
>DASVMC010000416.1:0-1685 GCA_036384555.1 Niabella sp.
ATATCCTTCAGGCAACACGTCCCCATTCCACCAATGAAAAGTAGTTTTACCAGGTTTCAGCCAACTCCAGTCGTTAGTGGCAGGGGCTTCGTTCAGGTCGGTAAGTATATTAGAGGCGATCAGGTCGCCTATGTGTTGCCCGATCATCAATACCCGCCAGGGGGTCTGATGAGGTAATACCACTTTTACTTTTTCTGCTTGATTCCCCGGCAATGGTGAAAGGCTACTGGTTAACACGCTTCCTTTTTTGGTCAGGTACATGCCCGCATAATTATGCAGGTTTGCTTCTGTTATCGCCATAAAGCAATCCTTAAACTGAAGAAGTGCCGGCAGATCCATAAGCACATTTTCCTTGGCCTGCCGGTACCGGAAATTCGCATACAATCCTTCATGGCTATTATGATACTGATCAAACAACAACGTTTTTATTTCAGGATCACCACATATATTAAACGTGGAATTTTCATCTGTCAGCACAAAGCGGTCCCAGCCATCCTGTTTTGGAAATTCATAACGGAAAGCGATGCCATCGTTAAAAACCCGCACGGCAATACGAATGCGACGACCTGCGCCGCGGGTTTCTCTTAAGGGCAGCATCAGCTCGTTCCAGGTGCTGTGTATTACACTTGCTTTCCCGGTTACTAACCGATACTCCTCCTCACGTGTATGATAAACCGGTTTTTCCAATTCCAGCCCATCTCCGTATACATCGCCATCTTTAAATGTAAGTCCCAGAGAGGAGTTGGCAATTAATTTCCTGTTCTCAAAACTGATATCATATACAGGTTGTCCTTTTATCAGGCGGAATGAAAATAATAGCTTTCCGTTTGGAGATTTTACGTCTGATACGGTTTGTGCCGCCACTTTTAATCCTGTTAAGGAACAAATGATAAAAAAAACCAGGCTCCAATAGCGCATTGTACAATCGTTTTATTGTTTAACTCCCATACGGGAACATTGTCCATGATCCGGATCTTTCCCGTTTTCCCGGTCTGGTAAAATTATATTCTTTGTTTTATTTCCGATAATACTGCGGCCAGGTTGTCCAGCTATGATGCATCTGCCATCGAACAACTGCAGGCTGCTATACCTTCAGGTTATAAAATTGTATCGCATTACCCGAATACACTTTTTCCAGTTCACCATCTTCCAGCAGTGATGCCAGTACTTCTTTATAAATACTCCACGTGGTTACATAATCTGCAGCCAGTAAAGACACCGGCCAATCGCCGCCGCAAAAACAACGATCCTGGGTAAATTGGCTGATTATAAAATCCACGTATGGCTTTAGGTGATCAGCGTTAAATTTCTCTTTACCGGCAACCGTGCCCAGTCCGGATATCTTCGCATATATATTTTTATTCTTTGCAATCTCTTTAAGCAGCATTCCCCAGCGGCCAAATTTCGTATCCCCGTCAATAGGAGGCGCATTCAGGTGATCCAATACCATTCGCAAACCAGGCACCCGTTCTGTCACTTTCAGAACCGTTTCCAGGTGTTCCGGTAAAACGCCAATTACATCATAAGGGATATTATGCGCAGCCAGTATCCTTAAACTCTCAATCACCGCGGGTTGCAATAGCCATTGCGGATCTTTTTCATCATGGATGAGGTAGCGCACTCCTGCAAAGTAGGCATCCTTCAACAACTGCTCTTCCAGCAGTGTCGTTGTGCGCTCTGTATCT
>DASVMC010000417.1:0-3066 GCA_036384555.1 Niabella sp.
AACTCAAAGGGTCCATCATTTTTGGCAATGCCGCTTTTACCGGCATGGCTACTGCGTCTTTATTCAATGCATCAGTGAGCAGGGTCCGGATTGTATTTACATACAATGCCTGCCCAAAAGGAGACGGATGCAGGTTCCTAAAATCATCCTCCCAACTGAACTCTTTATGACGGATACGCTGGTATACTTCCCCCGCCAGGTTAATGAACGGGAGATGATAATATCGGGCCAGCTGTTCGTGCAACCGGATTTCTTCCGGTACTTTTCCTGCCGCATAATCCGCCAGCTTAAACTCATCTGCAAATCCCATCAGGATCATATTCATATAGGGGTTAGATGAAAACGCATGACGGATAACGCCTTCCAGCGCCCGTTGCTGTGTAACAGCCGGTGTTCCGTTGACATAATCGTTTACGGCCGATTCAATGAATAACAGATCGACCGGCCCCTGATCCAATACATCCTGTTGCAGGCGAAATGCATGGGGCAGGCTGCCTAAAGAGGGAATACCTGCATTGATAAACTTAAAATGAACATCGGGGTATCGTTGTGCCAGCCAGGTACACACCAGACCGCGCCAGCCCTCCATATTGGTAATGGAGCCGCCCAAAAATGCAACGGTAGCCTCCCGTTTATTGCTGATCCGGTAAAGCAGGTTATCAAGATTCCCGAAATATTTTATAAACCGCGCCGCCGGCAACGGACCCTGCACCGGCAGCGTATGGCTGCAAATAAAATCAGCCAGTGCCTGCGGTTGTTCAATGGTAAAGTGATGGCCGTTCAGATCCTGGGGACCTCTTGTCATGGGAATAATGGTGGCCGGACCGCCGTTGCTGGTATAGTTTTGAACAAGGATGGCCGTATTTTCAGCGTAAGGGACAATGCTGTCTTTTAATCCGATCACATGCAGGATGGGTACCTTATACGCCGCTAACGTTTCCAGGTGATCTTTTGGCTGGTCTTTATATTCCAGTGCCTGTGTTGCTGTAAAATGAAACACCTTTAACAGCTTCTCCCAGTCGGCCTTTGATCCCTTGCCTTTTCCCTTCCCTCCGGGCCAGCTGGTAAAATCGCAAACAGGCGCTTCTGCATAGATACAGCTTACTTTGGATGGATTTCTTTTTGCCCAGGCATATGCATACAGGCCGCCACGACTCACTGCTTCCAGTGCCGGTTTTAAAGAAAACTGTTTTGTCCCTGTAAGATAATTGTAGAAATCATCCCAGGCATTCAGGGCGGAATAATGACCAAACAGATCAGGTACTTTCAGGTAGGCAATATAAAAGCCCCGTTCCAGCAGGATGCTGTCCATCTCGGTATGCCAGTCGGGGAAGTACGCCCTCCATACCCAGGGGTTGCCCGCTGCTGGTTTTGCCGGTGCCACATACCACGCTTCGGCACCATTAACCGTAAAGCTGTGTTTTTTAAATTGTTTCCAGTTGGTTTCCTTTTCACTGGTAATTACCTGCGCTTTACCAATAAGGGTAGTTGATACAACCAGAAGCAACAAGATCCAACTCTTTATTTTCATCAGTTTCTTATCTTTTGTACTCGTTTAACAA
The DNA here is from genome assembly GCA_036384555.1 of Niabella sp. GTDB lineage: Bacteria > Bacteroidota > Bacteroidia > Chitinophagales > Chitinophagaceae > Niabella. The sequence goes on from DASVMC010000417.1 coordinate 1,563, forward strand.
CCCGGCTAAAGTACTGAAATACCAGTTTTATGAATCCCATCACCTAGCCAGTTATTCAGAAGCATATACTGAAGACAGCCGGTTTAACGATGTTCCTTTTGGCACCAGGATAAAGCGGTCATTCCGGTCCGTGCCAAAGATCAACACCGGTTCACGACCCTCTTTCAATAATTTTCCGTTTCTATAAATGCTTACAGCCCGATCCTTCCAGGGATTACGTACCCGGCATTCTGCCCCGGCATTTGATCTTATTTCAACAAATTCGATTTTTTTATTTTTTAATACTGCCGTCGTCAAAAAATTACCGCGGCACAGTAAGGTAAACCGGGCATCCCATTCTGCAGGCCATGCTGCAAATACGTCAATAACAGGTGCCTGGCCGGGTGCCGGAGGCGCACTCTGGCAAAGGCTTTGCTGCAAGGCATCAGCCACCCGTCCAATACGCTGGATATTGGTTGTAAAAAATCCTTCACTCAGATCCATCCTGTTTTCCATAACATGGATCCGTTCGTTGCCTTTTAGCATATTCGGCAGTAAATATTTTATAGCATCTGCCCGGCCCAGTACAGCCGCAGCTGCAGGTATCTTGGACAATATATGGGGGATCGTATTTGCAGGAGCTTGCTCCTTAAAATACGCATTAAACGTATTATTCGCAATGCGCACCAGATCCGGATCTCCGCCTTTATTGCATAAATCAAAAAACCATACCGGCATGGTATTCCCGTCCGGCAAGCGCTGGCCATATCCTCTTACCGGGCTTAATGCGCTTTTGGCACCCACCCAAACCTCCGGAGCTAATTGCATCTGCGGGTAATCTTTTGAAGAAGGCAACGGAGACAACTGTTCCCATACCGTTTTCCATAACCGGCGCAGCTCCGCATCTGTATTTAATAGTTCTGCTGCTTTAATAGCAACGGGAAAAATACCCTTCATTGCAGCAATTTCTTCCACAGGATTTTCCGCATCCCAGATCGATTCATTATCATTTACATGCTGTATAAAATAGCGGCCATCTTTTCCTTTTCGGAAGTTAGGGAAATTGCGATAAAATTCAGCTACGCCCTTTAATACAGGATATGCCCGGGTACGCAGCCAATCCCGGTCCTGAGTATACTCGTATTGTTGCCAGTACTGATAGGCAATTTTTGCTCCTCTTGAAAAAATATGATTTACCGGGCCGAAAGGTCCATCGCCCCGTTCTGTATACTCCCAGCGTCCGTTTTCCCAATGACCGGTATACTTCCAGTTCCACCGTGAGAGAAAAGGCTGTTTGGTAAAGGCATAATCCCTGAACGCTGCAGAGCGGCTTGCCCAGGGTTTCCGGAGCAGATACAAATCCCGCATTTCAGCAGCAATGGAATCCGGCAGTAAAGGAACGCCGTCAAAGCCTACGGTTTCGGGTATGTATATTCCCTTTGAACCCCATTGCTGCTCCGCTGCTTTTTGGAATGATGGAAGCGCTGCCGAATACATCTGAAACATAGGGTTCATTAATTCCAGA
>DASVMC010000418.1:0-2337 GCA_036384555.1 Niabella sp.
CCGCCTCCAGTACGATTATCAGGGCTTTTTTCAAAGGACCCGGTGCCGCTGCTGACCGGTGCAAACAACAATGCCCCGCTCAGCGCGGCGCCTGATTTCAAAAAATTCCTGCGGTTATTCATTTTTTATTGATTTGTGACTAACAATAATATGGGGCCCTATGCAAACTGTTCAAGGCCGGATTAAAGCAAAACCGCAACACTTTGTATAGCCAATAACCTGAGCACAAAGTATTCTTCTATGCAGCTATGGTTTACTTTTACGCGATTCACGTAACTGGTTCCGCTACCTATTTACCTACCCTTTCCTGCAACGCCTGCGGATACCGGGCACCTTGTATCGTAATCTCTGAAGCGACTGCTTCTATCTTCATCAGATCGGCAGCACTGAGCTCCACAGCAACTGCTCCCATATTTTCCTGCAGCCGGTGTAATTTGGTGGTCCCCGGGATGGGCACGATCCAGGGTTTTTGTGCCAGTAACCACGACAGTGCAATTTGTGCGGGTGTAGCCCCTTTTTCTGCTGCAATAGTTTGTAACAGCGCTACCAATACCTGGTTAGCTTTCCGGTTTTCTTCCGTAAACCGTGGAACGGTATTCCTGAAATCCGATTTGTCAAATCGGGTATGTTCATTGATCGTGCCTGTTAAAAAGCCCTTACCTAGCGGACTAAAAGGTACAAAGCCAATGCCCAGTGCTTCCAGTGCAGGAATGATCTCCTGCTCCGGCTCCCGGAAAAACAAGGAATATTCACTTTGTAAGGCGGTCACCGGTTGAACGGCATGCGCCCTGCGGATGGTTGCTACACCTGCTTCGGACAATCCCCAATACCTGATCTTTCCTTCTTGGATCAGATCCCGGACGGCTCCGGCGACGTCTTCGATCGGTACATCCGGATCAACCCGATGCTGATAAAACAGGTCGATGTAGTCCGTATTCAGATACCTTAATGAATTTTCCGCCACCTGCCGTATGCTTTCCGGGCGACTGTCCAGGCCTTTGGAAGCATCGCCCTCTTTGAAGCCAAATTTTGTGGCGATCACAACCTGGTCCCTGAAAGGCTGTACGGCTTTTCCCAGAAGGGTTTCATTGCCGCCCTGACTATAGGCTTCCGCCGTATCAAAAAAGGTAACTCCCAAATCATACGCTTTCCTGATTAAGGAGAGCGCATCGCCTTCAGCTGTTGCAGGTCCGTAGCCAAAGGTCAGTCCCATACACCCTAAACCTAACGCGGATACTTCCAATCCGCTATTTCCCAGTTTTCTTGTTTTCATTTTTATTTTTTTAGTACTGCAAATTTCCAACCTCAAAATGAGCAGGCTGGTATACAGATCACTGGTTTTACTACCAATATTACCGTTCTGGCTCTCGGAATAGCATTGCAACCATCTTAGCGTGTACCTTTATTGTAGAAATCTACAAGATGCAAAACGCTATTACTTTCCGTACGGTCCATGATTATAATGTATTCAACAATAATTCTACCTTACATCCGCTGGTAAACATAGTAGATCTGTCTAAGGCAGCCCCAAGATCAGGACACCGGATGACCTTTCATATTTTTTGCGCGGTGCTGAAAAATGTAAAATGCGGAGATATCCGATATGGCAACAATTATTATGATTACCAGGAAGGCACCCTCGTATTTTTCGCGCCCGGACAGGTAATCGATGTAATCAACCCCGGGATTTATCAGCCAACAGGAACGGCACTGATCTTTCATCCGGACCTGCTGCTCAATACGTCACTTGAAAAGCGAATGCATACGTTCAGTTTTTTCTCTTACCATACCAATGAAGCGCTGCACCTTTCAGAACAGGAGAAAAAGATCATACTGGAATGTTTTGACAAGATCTCTTATGAATTAACTCAATCTATCGACAAGCATAGCAAAACCTTAATTGCTTCTAATATTGAACTGTTCTTAAATTATTGCACCCGGTTTTATGACCGGCAATTTATTACCCGTGAAAATATAAACCGGGGAATACTGGAGCGATTCGAAGATCTGTTAAACAATTATTTTGGCTCTGAAAACCCCCAGCTGATCGGGTTGCCTTCGGTCGCTTATTGTGCCAATGAGCTGCATTTGTCTGCCAACTACTTTGGGGACCTGATAAAAAGAGAGACGGGGCAATCTGCCCAGGAATACATTCAGGGCAAAATAATCGATGCTGCCAAAAACAAAATTTTTGACAGCCACAAGACCATCAGCGAGATAGCCTACGAATTAGGCTTCAAATACCCGCAGCATTTTACCCGCTTATTCAAACAAAAAACCGGAGTAACGCCAAATGAATACAGGAATTTAAACTGAAAGAAGCAGTTCCTGAGTTTT
>DASVMC010000419.1:0-6541 GCA_036384555.1 Niabella sp.
TATCGCCCTGGTTCACCGCATCCGCTAAAACTTCAATATCGGTATACCCTGTTAAAAGAATGCGGGGAATAGCCGGGTATTTTTCTTTCGCCTGTTTTAAGAATTCCACGCCGGTTATTTCGGGCATGCGCTGATCTGAGATCAGTACATGAATGTCCTCTTTCTCCAGGATTTCGAAAGCGGCAGGCACAGAGCTGGCTAAAAAAACCTTGCACTTTCTTCTGAATGCAGCCATGAAGGAGTTCAGATTCTGTTGTTCATCATCAACATAGAGCACATTAATTTCTGACATAACCAAAACTGATTTAACGGACGGGCAGCCCGATTACAAAGGTAGTCCCTTGTCCCAACTCTGTTACTACCTCAATAAAGCCATTATGCTTTTCGATGATCCCCTGTACGATCGAAAGACCAAGACCCGTTCCCTCTCCCACATCCTTGGTGGTGAAGAACGGATCAAATATCTTGCTTTTAATTTCTTCAGGCATGCCCGAACCGTTGTCCCTGATTCTTATGACCACAAATTCACCTTCTACTGCTGTTGTAATTTCCAGCCGGCCTACCCGGTTGCTCTTCTGCTGCTCTTCCTTAATGGCCTGAACACCATTTGTGATAATGTTCATAAAGACCTGGTTGATGCTGCCTGCGGCACATTCGATCTTAGGTATATCGCCCAGTTCTTTGACCAGTTCAAAATTACTTGGGAAGGTATTTTTAACCAGTAACAGGGTCGATTCAATACCATCATTAATATTTACATGCTTCCAGTTGGCCTCATCAACCCGGGCAAAACTCCGGAGCCCTTTTACAATTTCGGAGGTGCGGCTGGCCCCTTCTTTTATACCTGACAAAAGCGTATTGATTTCTTCATTCAGGTAATTCAGATCGATCTCTCTTTTGAATTGCTCGATCTCCTCGATCTGTGGCTGTATTTCCTTAGAAAGATCAAGCCCCTCGTACATTTTGATAACCTCGGCCAGATCGGCCACATCGGCCTCCAGCGGGCGGATATTAGAGGTTACAAAGTTAATGGGATTATTGATCTCATGCGCAATACCGGCCGTAAGCTGGCCCAGGGATGCCATTTTTTCGGTTTCGACCAGTTTTGCCTGTGTGCTTTTTATCTGGGTCATTGCCTCCTGCAGTTCCTCGTTTGCATGTTCCAGCTCTTCTGTTCTGTTGCGGACCTCTTTTTCCAGAATAATGTTCTGCTCTTTGATCAGCCGTTCATTTTCCGTTGATACCCGCAGCGCCTCTTTCCTTGCTATTTCCTGTTCTTTCCGGTAAATATTGATCTTATCAGCCAGTGCCAGGGAAAGCAGTACCGCTTCAACGGAGGATCCGATCTGTAAAGCATAATAGGTCAGGTTATTATAGGGCAGCAGGCCGAAATTCCTCAGCACAAATACCATCACACTGAACAAAAAGAACAGCCAGGCCGTCAATAACATCTTCGCGATCCGGATGCCTTTTAAAGCCAGGTAGGAGGTTACCCATAATACATAAAAAGCGCCCAGGAACGCTGCAGCCTGAACCACGATCTGCGCAATTCTCAGATTGTTCGTTAAACAAATGAGCAACGATAAACAATAAAAGCCGATCAGCCAGTTGATGCCCTGATTAAATTTTTTGTATTGCTGTTTGAGATGCAGAAAGCTCCGCACAAATTCCAGGGCCGCTATCCCGTTAAAAAAAGGAACAATCAATGTAGCATAATTATTCAGCACCGGTGTGTTCGGCCATAAAAACCGGAAGGTATATCCCTGAAGTACTGCCTGGGTAAGCCCGACAAAAAAGATATACATCACATAAAAAAAATAGCTGCGGTCCCGTGTTGAAAAAAAGATGAAGATATTGTAAACAGCCATTGAAAGGATCAGGCCGATATACAATCCAAAGATCAAATCGGCATTGGTCAGCGCCTCAAGCGACGTCTTCATTGTTCCTACCTCAACCGGTATCAGCAATTGTTCAGAGGCCTCCACTTTCAGGAAAAAGGTTCTTTCTTCTGCTTGTTTAATGTTCGCATCAAACAAATAGGTCTGATACTTGTAATACCGGTCCCGGAACGGTTTCCCTTCACTTATTAATACGGAATCAAACGTAGGGGCGCCGGCGGAGTCCTTAAAATACAGGGTAGCATCATCTATTGTCGGGTGTTTTAAATTAATGACCAGTCTTGGATCATCTGTCTGATTGAGAATGGTGAATTTGATCCAGTATACAGATGAGGTAATAAAGAAATTGGGCACTTCCGATACCGATTTATGAAACGGCAATGCCCTTACATCGTTTATTGAAAGACGATGTGTTTTATCCTCAAGAAGCTGGATCTCATCCTTTTTGAGGGTATGCATCTTTCCCTTATCAGTAATAGTAATCGGCGCCTGCCCGTTTACATTACTGTTCATACAGAGAATAAGAATAAACAGTAAAAAATAGTTACGCATTCAGGTGTGTTACTAAATCTTTAAAATATATTCCACCATTAACTCCCCTTTGGGGCCTTTTTCAATTGCCTTTTGTACCGGCTGATTGTACAGCTCAAATATCCGCTGTTTTTCATTGGGGTCTGCCCCCGTAAGCATTTTGCAATCATTAATGATCATTGCCGTAGCAACAAAGTCATCTTTAGGGTAGAAAAAAGTTCCTTTATTTCCCAGTGAGGTTTCAATAATCCCACCGATTCTTTTTCCGATACGAACGGTAACAGGGGCGCAAAGAAAAAAGATCTTCTCCACGTTGAGCTGCAATGCAACCGCTACTCCAACGCGTGCCATAAAAATACTTCCGATACCAAAACCCGCCACTTCTATTGAATTCCACAATCCGCAGATCTCAGAAGTTCCGTTGTAAGCCAGCTCATGTATCCTCGGATCGTATTTCGAGATGGCTGTTTCAATGGGCAGCTGTAATTTCCCATCGGCTACCTGAACCCGCGCTCCTCCGTATATTTTTTCCCTGTCCTTACTTTCAGCAACAATAACAACCGTGTTGTCGTGATGCATCCAGGCCGTTTCACTGGAAGTGATCTTGGCAATTCCAAAATGCAATTCCAAAAGACGTTTATGCCCCTCAATAAATTTCAGGCAGGTTTCAGGATCTTCGGTAGCTTTAAATGCTCTGATTACAACTTCCACTTATTTGTCTTTAATTGATCAATTCACTAAAATCGACAAAATATCTGCCTGAGCTTTTTAATTCAGATAGCAATATTCTTCTACAGGTGTCTGTTACCATAGCTCCGCCAAGCATCACGGAAGAAGCCAGCTGCGGCCAGGTGCTTATTGTTTTTCCCATTTCGCTAATTGAAAATTTCATCCTTGATGATACAGCGGATAAATTCACCATACTATCCAGCAGCGGCAATTTCTCCTGGTTGGTTAAATGTTTCAAATTTTTAAGGTCAATACTTTCATCTAAACTGCCATGGAACAGCGGGCGGTCCGGTTCAAGATCAAAGCGCTCAATATCCAGCATCCCCCTGTCGTTGGTGTCCATTACCACCGGTATTCCCAGGGAGCGGGCTTTTAGCCGGCTCGAAATCTTTATGTCAATGCCATCACATTCTTCCACCAGCACATCAATTTTCCCGTCCTGAAGAAAAAAAGCGTCTATATTCTCTTCCGTAATGCCCACTTCAAAGCAGGTAACCTCTATAAAAGGGTCCAGCTCTGCAATCCTCCGGGCAGCCAGTACTGCTTTATTAATACCAATGTCATGAACAGCTACATTCAAACGGTTCATATTACTTAACTCAATATTATCAAAATCAGCCAGATGCAGTGCGCTGCAAACCCGCTCCATCGCCAGGGTAAATGCAATGGACTGCCCTACAGACAACCCGATCACTCCTATTTTCTTTGAGTGGAGTGTTTTCATCTCGTCCGGAGTAATTTTATATTTATTCCGGCTTGTTCTTACTTCAACAAATTCTTCTTCATCCAGTAAATGGACTAATCTTTTAGACCAGGGATAGTACACCCAAACACCGTATGCCTCAAGTGGTGTATCTCCAATGTGTTTGGCAATCAAGTCCTTAATATCTGCCCCTTTGCTTATGGCTTCAAAGTGACGCAATTTTACGATTTCGTGAATCTGCCCCGAAATCTGATCGTAAACGCTCAGATCAGCAACAGCGGAACGCAATTCTTCGAGCTGACGGGCATCCTGTTCTTCTGAAATCCTGAAAAAATAAGGCTTGTATGTATCAACATTTGCTACCAGATCCTCTATTGATTGATATTTTTTAGCAGTTGTCCCTTTATTCATAAAAAATAATGTAACTTTATAGTAGTTTTTCACAAACTTACTGAAATATTAATTCCTATTAAATATTAATTAATTCCTACTTAATTTATGTCAAAAAATCTTCAATATTACAATGTTTTGTATGTTGATGACGAAATTCATAACCTGAATTCTTTTAAAGCCTGTTTCAGAAGAGACTTTAAGGTCTTTACTGCTCTTAATGTGGCAGAAGGCCGGAAGATTTTAAATGAACAGGAAATTCATCTGATCATCACAGACCAGCGGATGCCGGAGACCACAGGTATTGAATTCCTTGAATCCATTATTAAAGAGCATCCGGAACCCATCAGAATGCTGCTGACAGGTTATGCAGATATAGCCGCCGTAATTGACGCCATCAATAAAGGGCAGGTATTCAAATATATTCAAAAGCCCTGGCAGGAAGACCAGCTACGGCAGACCATTCTAGAGGGCCTGGAACTGTATACGTTGAATAAAACCAAAAAAGAAATTGCTGAAAAACTGGAAGAGAATAACAGGCAAATGGAATTCATACTAAGGCAATCCTTATTGTCCTAACAAGATTCCTTCTTTCCCTTATTTATACAAGCGATTGATTCTCATATATCCCCGGATATATTTTATTTATTTTTTACTGCAAACACCTTAAACTGGCGGGTTATTTGCATTTTTAAAAGCAGACTCCCTATTTATAAGGACGAATCAATGCCCGGTTATCACCGGGCGCTTCTAAAAAATCTTAACTACAGAGATGAAACAATTGTTTTTTTTGGCTGCAATGCTGTGTTCGCTATCAGCAATACAAGGACAGGACATACAAGTTCAATCACTAAAGGATAAGGTGCTGGACGACATCCAGAAAAATTTTGTTTTAAAAACAAAATCATTCGATTCCACTGTTAGTCAGCTGGATCAGCGAATGTCGGCCCTGGATAAATCCATTACCGAATCAAAGGATGCCAAAGACAAGGCAGATAAGCTGGTGCAGCGGGTACAGGCGGTAGAAGAAAAGCAAAAAGCCATTGAACAAAACGAACTGAACATTTTCCAGGCCAATTACCAATCGGCCATGGTCAACCTTGTTTCAATGGACCGGGAAATCAAACCGCTTCTCTTATTTAATTCCACCAAAGCATTTTTTAATTCATTAAGTGAAACCGGCAACCCGATGAATTATGACGGGTTTACAAAATGGTATAATTCCTTTACGGCCTTTGTAAAGGAAAAAAAGTCGGAAAGCCCGGTTTTAAATGTGACGAACAACCTTCTCAATTTTGCAAGTGGCTTTAGCAAAGGAGTACCCGTAACAGGGCCTATTACCTCCGCGCTGTTTACCAGTATGACCACTTATATAGATAATATCGGCAAAAAGGAAAAAGCACTCAAGGAGCAAAGCCAGGAAATGCTGACGCTCACCATGAAAATAAGCCAGTTCAATTATGATAATAACCAGATCGAGAACGAATGGGAGTCTATTACTGCCGAGCTGAAAGACCTGCAGAGCAAATATGAAAAATCATTAAAAGAGAACCTGGGGATCATAAAAGTGGCACAATCTGATTTCGACAATAATTTTTCAAAAGAAAATGACGCCGATAAAAGATACCAGTACCTGACCAAGCTAAGGGATGCTGCTGCCCAGTTTGTAGCCAGTGAAAAAACCAAAAACCCCAAGGACTGGCGGCAGACGGCTTATATCCAAATGAATGATGTACAGTCTTTAAAGCAGCGCTTCGGACAGGTTACCTTCCGGATCAGCCAGAATCTTTTAAAATACAAAGACCTTTTTGACAAGTACCGGGCAGACCCCCAGCTGGGAAGCCGGATCAAGGATCTTGAAATCAAAATGAAGGAATTACAGGAATCATTTGATAAAACATTTGATCCCCTGGAATACATTAATTCTGCTAACAGGATGTATAAAGTATAATCCGGAAAAATAATGCGCTCCCCGGAAAATTCGGTTTTATGGATTCACCTGTATTATTAATTTTCAAGAGTAATTTAGATTCCATATACTCTTTTTACAGCTCACAGGCAGGTTGACAGCTATGGCACAGACACCAGCAATGGTCTGCTACCATTTATCTGTTCTGAACGGCAACAGCGGAAGTCCGTTCGTATCAAATAAGCCGGGCATCGCTTCATTGGAAAAACAATACCTTATAGCCACCGGTACCTTCACCGCTTTTGATTTCAGCGTAATCGTGCCGTCTTTTTCCAGTACCGCCTGAGCAGCATGAAAAACACGGTCCTCCCCGGCCAGCCG
>DASVMC010000420.1:0-1810 GCA_036384555.1 Niabella sp.
GGATAATTATTGTGCCTTTGCCAAATGATATTAGGCAAGACGCACAGGATAAAAACAAAAATATTCCACCAAAACTTGTTTTGGATCAGCCCATTCCTGGTGCTCTTAAACAGTAATAAGGATGCTAACCCGAAAATGAAAAAGACCGCATCATATTTAGTCAAAAAACCCAGGATACAAAAGCCGGTCAGTAGCCAAAGCGATTTCTTGTCTTTAAATTTGATAAAGCATACCAGGGAATAAAAACCTAATATCCAAAACAGCTGGCTGAATACAACGGGTTGGAATAATTGTTGGGAACGTCCGAATCCAGGCGCAATAATGATTCCCAGCAATACTAAAAACAACGCCTTATCATTTCCTCCTAATGCTATTGTTATCCTGGCTATAGTTATTAAAATAAGGATACTTGCAAAATGCGGGAAAATATGATGAACAAAAGCAGAAGGAGCATGAAACAAGTTTTGAACAAACGCTAATAGTCCAATTAAAGGAGGAAATTCCATATACCCCAATGCCAAATGTTTGCCCGCTTCAATATGCAACAGCTCATCTCCCTGAAAGCCTGAATGACTATCTGCAATAAGATGAAGTGTTAATTTAATAATACAAAAAATGAAAACAATCAGCTTTGCCTGTCTACTCATTTTCCCTCAATTTTAAAGACAACAGGTTGATTAAAATTTATAGATGATTTTCCCTTCCCGTTCGCTTATACGTAAAGCTACTTTATTTTTAAGTTTATACAGTTTGCTGTTGGCTATAATCAGTCCCACTATCCCTCCCGTAATTGCAAGGCTGCCTGCTCCGATTCCCAACCGGCCAAACCATTCCTGAACTTCCGGGCTGAATGAACGGTTTGCTGTAGCCAATAAATAGATCCCGCCGGTAAGGGCTGCTCCGCCTGCTGAAATATTGTAGATGGAAAATCTGCGCAAGGTCTTCAGTCTTCTTGTATAATGATTTACAGTAAGCAGGATCTTTTGTGGACCTCTTTGCAATTCCACATATCCATTATCGGTAACTGTATGATTGAGTTGGATTCTGGTTGAATCACTTTGTGATCGGGCTGTTATGGCAATAGCCATTAATAAGATAACACTGTAAATAAATCTTCCCATATAAATATGGCCGCTTTTTTATGCAAAAAGCGGCAAAACATATTTGTTTACTCTTAAACGTTTAATAAGTTACTTTTCCAGATCTTCTTTAACCGTATCCGCGACCTTCTGCAATTTTAATAATCCCGTCCCTACTTTTACAAAAGAAACCGTGATCTTCACTTTTCCATTTTCGCTTTTTGCAACAACATCAGCTATATAATAATCCGCTTTGGCGCCGGTAGTTCGGGTCGCAGTAAAACCGTTTTTTTGAATCCCCGCTGTTGTAATAAATTTTACCTTTAACAAGGCACTTTTGGCTGCCTGCAATGCGTCATCAACGGAAATATGGTTTGTAACCACTTCTATAATAACGGGACCTTTCATATGCTTTCCTGCTATTGCGGCAATAGTGATATAAAACAGAACTAAAAGAGAAAACAATATTTTCATGGAATTAATTTTGCTTTTCTAAAAATGAATGGCTTTTTATTAACGTTTATCATTTTTTTTATTCCGTGTACCGCAGGTTCTTTGTAAAATCAGTATCTGCTGTTATAGTAACAGTCGCTTCATCCTTAACCGTACCGTTTACTTCCACCTTATAATAGAATTTGTAATTAGTTCCGCCGGTAAATGTGCCTGCCGATATATTAAGCGATATATTATTGGCTGCTTTGGTGAGCTCAAGCGTATGTGTATTGCTGCCC
>DASVMC010000421.1:0-3805 GCA_036384555.1 Niabella sp.
GTTTTAAATTACCCGAATAAAATTACGCAAAAGGATTTTGAGGGATGGGTACAGGAACGGAGTACCTATCATGGTGCTGATTGGGATACCGAACTGAAACCGGTTCTTTCTATGCATGACCCCGGAGAACAGGCAGATTCAGGGGCTTTATTGATTGGTCAATACGGAAAAGGGTATTTTACATATTCCGGTATTGCCTTTTTCAGACAGCTGCCGGCCGGAGTTCCCGGAGCCTTTCGTTTATTTGCAAATATTATTGCCCTAAATTCGCAATCTACAACAAGAATAAATGGCAGATAAGAATAAGGAATTTATGGGCATCCGGAGAGGAGAGATGGCTTTTTTGATTGCGATCGTCATTGGGCTGCTGGTGGGGGTATTTATAAAAAGAGTGCGAGTAGGGCTCATGCTGGGGCTGATCATAGGAATTGGTATTGTATTTACAAATGGACTCCGGAAGCGCTGATTCCTGGTTCGGCTATTGTATAAGATGAGGGGTGCATAGATCCGGATAAAGCCGGTAGTGCTAATGCTATATTTGTAATGATTGCCTGGTTCATTACAACTGCGCCTTTCTGTAACGGTATCAATAAAGGTATATTTACTGACGATCGGATCGTTTTAAATGTCTGTATAAAAGTATGAATACCAAAGAGCAAAACAACGATGGGGGAAAAGTTCCGCTTTTTAAGTCCTGGACAGGCTGGTATATGCTGGTGCTGTTATTTTTAGCAGGAGTGATTGTTGTATGCTACTGGCTCACTAAAAAATATTCATGAAACCGTTAGACTGGATCGTACTGATAGTGACCCTGGTAAGTATCATCCTTTACGGGATATATAAAAGCCGCACTTCCCGTAACCTGGACGGGTATTTCCTGTCAAACAGGAACCTGCCCTGGTACCTCATCTTGCTGAGTATTATGGGAACCCAGGCCAGTGCGATTACTTTTTTAGCGGCACCCGGGCAAGCCTATACAGATGGAATGCGTTTTGTGCAATATTATTTTGGATTGCCTGTTGCTGCGGTGATCATATGCATTTCATTTGTACCGGTCTTCAGCAGGTTAAAAGTCTTTACAGCCTATGAATACCTCGAAAACCGGTTTGATCTGAAAACAAGAACATTTACCTCATTTCTTTTTTTATTGCAAAGGGGGCTTTCTACCGGTATCAGTATTTACGCACCTTCTATAATCCTGTCAGTCTTATTAGGATGGAATATTTACCTTACTAATTTGTTTATGGGTGGTTTATTGATTATTTATACCGTAACGGGAGGGGCAAAAGCAGTAGCCTATACACAAACATTCCAGTTCCTGATCATTATGGGCGCCATGTTCATTGCCGGATATTTTATTGTGAAAGACCTTCCGGAAGGAGTTGGATTTTCAGATGCTTTGCAGGTGAGCGGAAAGCTGGGTAAAATGAATATTATTACCAGTGGCTTTACAGATAAGGGGTTTGACTGGGGCGACCGCTATAATATTTTCAGCGGTTTGATTGGCGGATTTTTCCTCGCGCTTTCTTATTTTGGTACTGATCAGTCACAGGTAGGCCGGTATCTGACAGCGAAGAATCTAAAAGAAAGCCGGTTAGGATTACTGATGAACGGACTGGTGAAAATACCCATGCAGTTTTTTATTTTGCTGGTGGGCGTGCTGGTATTTGCATTCTACCAGTTTAACAGGGCACCGGCTTTTTTTAATGAGTTTGAAATAAAACGCCTGGAACAATCGGTATACAAAGATTCATTGCAGCAGCTGCAACAGCGCATGGAAGTAGTGCAGCAGCAGCGGGAACAGGCGCTGGCGTTGTATCCGCACGAACAGCAGCGTGCTTTTGACCGGTTGCGTCAGCTGCAACTTCAAACAGATTCGGTACGCACCGGTATTAAGGCCCTGGTGAAACAGAATGGCGGTACAGACAACGATACCAATTATATTTTTCTGCGTTTTGTAGTGGATTACCTGCCTGCAGGATTGGTGGGCCTGATCATTGCCATTATATTCCTGGCAAGCTGGGGTAGTATCGCCGCCGCGCTGAATTCACTGGCATCAAGTACGATGATCGACTTTCACAAACGGTTCAATAAAAAAGAGCGCAATGGGGAAAAAGAATATACGATCTCCCAGCGGTATACACTGGGCTGGGGTCTCTTTTGTATTGCTGTGGCCATGTTTGTGACCAGCTGGGGCAGCAGCCTGATTGAGGTGGTCAATATCCTGGGCTCTCTTTTTTATGGCGCTATCCTGGGCATTTTTTTGGTCGCCTTTTACTCGAAATCAATACAGGGGAATGCGGTGTTCTGGGCGGCCCTGATGGCCGAATTGCTCGTTATTTTACTATTCTTCCTGAATGAGTATGACGTGATCCATTTGGGTTTCCTCTGGCTCAATGCCATAGGGGCTTTATTGGTCTGGTTGTTTAGTTATCTGCTGCAATGGGTACAGTCTTTTAGAAAAAGTACGGCGTAGCTGCAGCATTCCCCGTCTTCACCGCTGTAGCCTGACTACTGAAATGGTACTGTTCTTACTTCTTTTAGAACGAAAGCAACCCGGCTGTCGATTGTTCCGGCAGGAACATCAATGATCCGATAGCCCGACTGTTCATAGGTCTCTTTGAGGGTATAATAAGTGGCTGCTGCTTCCTCCCAGTCCTGTTTCCGTTCCGCATCTTTTTGATAAATTGCTTTCCAGGGAGGTAAAATAAAAACCATTCTGTTATAACGGTAATTTTTTGCTTCTTCATATAATGCCTGCTCCACCCGGATCTGGGTTAAGTGTAGATAGCCAATGGAGTCAGGAATGCCCCGGTCGAAAAAAACAAATGGCTCCGGTTGCCGGATATGCGCTTCAGCGGTTGTTTTATAGCTGTCAACCGATGCGGCTAATAATAGTTGTGCATATAACAACCTGTCTTTCCAGGGAAGGGCAGTACCGTTTTTGAGCACCTGCTGCCGGATGATTTGTCTTGCTACCTCGGGAACCGTTTTATATCCGCGGGACGCTAATGCGTTCAATAGCGTGGTTTTCCCGGCTCCGGGTCCTCCGGTAATCACAAAAAATTGTTGCTGCAGGATCAATGGATGGCTTTTACAAGTTGTTTAAAGGGGATGTTCAGTACATCATAAGGGAAGGGTGCCTGGTAGGTATAGTGCCACCACTCTGTATTGAGCGCCTTGAATCCATTTTGTTCCATGAGGCTTTTCAGATAGTTGCGGTTTTTTAACACCGCTTCCGGTAATTGTGTAAAAGAATGATGCGCTGTATCGGTAAAGTTATCAAAACCGGTTCCCATGGGCAATTCCCGGCCTGTTTGTAAGTGGATGATGGTTAAATCAACGGCTGTTCCCCGGTTATGATTGCTGCCGGATGCAGGGTTTGCTACATACCGTTCATCTTTTATAAGTTCCCAGAATTTTTCTGTAACGGCAAACGGCCGGTACGCATCAAATATTTTTAATCCAAGCCCCTGTTGATTGAGTATTGCCTGTATTTTTTGTAAGGCTGCTACTGCCGGTTGCCGTAAAAAGGTATTTCGGGTGCCCGCAGGATACATCCGGCGATGCATAAAATTATCAGTTGTAGCATAATGGAGTTCATAGACCAGGTTGGGGATCTGTGCTTTCAATTCGATCATCCGGTTGCCGGCCTGCTTTTTAACGGATTGCCGGTATTCTTTTTGAGTGCTGATGATCTTAAAAGAGTATTGCTGGGCAATAACGGTATTCATCACCAGAAGCAGAACAAAAAGGAAAGGATAAATCTTAAGATGCCACATAGCTGTTTTTTTATTCAAAGTAC
>DASVMC010000422.1:0-2876 GCA_036384555.1 Niabella sp.
GCAAGGGGGATACCGGGAAAACCTCCGCCGGCTCCCAGGTCTGCAAGCTGCATACCTGCCTTAAAGTTAAAAATAGCGGCAATGCTCAGGGAGTGCAGCACATGTTTTTCATAAAGGCTGCTGATGTCCTTACGGCTGATCACATTTATTTTTTCATTCCACTCCTGATACACCGTTTCCAGCGCTTTGAACTGCTCCAGCTGTTTGGGGGTAAACTCATCAAAATAGTTTAATAGAACATCCATAGTACAAAGAAATAGCTTTTCGTTGAGGTTTACTGTTGGAATTTGCCCGTTGATGAGTGGCCAGTGGTCCCTGGCGCATAGGAGACAGTCGTTTTGATGGTTGTTCGCTGCTGAAACGTGGAGAAATAAATAGTAAATAGCAAGCTGGAAGTAGGGAATAACCCTGAAAACTAAAAACTGATAACTGATAACTGAAAACTGATAGCTGAAAACTGATAACTGACCGCTGATTGCTTCCCGCTCCTTTTACATTTCTCCTGTGAATAACCCTGTTAATAAATCGTACACAAATAAAGATTTTTTTCTCCCCGGTTAAGGGTCTAAATTCGCCGTCTGATTTCATGGGAGGATAGCAGCAGCTTCACCAAAATTAAGTATATTTAAGATTGGGATATTGCCCCGGAATCATTGGTCTATAACTAATGGTGTCACCTTTTTTGCTCTAACAGGCAGAAAAACAGTTGTTTTGATATAATGGATTTGACAAATATTAATAAAGACAGGAAGCAGAAACGCAGAACGGCGGTTGATTTGGGCAGCATGGTTTACGGGAAAGTTCCGCCACAGGCCAGGGAGCTGGAGGAGGCTATTTTGGGGGCGATCATGCTGGAGAAAAATGCTTTTGACGCTGTTATCGAAATATTAAAACCGGAGTGTTTTTATGTAGATGCCAATCAGCGTATTTTCCAGTCGATGCAATCGCTGGCTAATAAAAGTCAGCCTATAGATATCCTTACCGTAGTAGAGGAATTGAAGAACCGGGAAGAGCTGGAAATGGTGGGCGGAGCATATTATGTGACCAAGCTGACGAACGCGGTGGTATCTGCCGCCAATATTGAATCCCATGCACGGATCGTATTGCAGAAATTTATTCAGCGGGAGCTGATCCGGATCAGCGGGGAAATCATTAATGATGCGTTTGAAGACAGCACCGATGTATTCGAGCTGCTGGATGATGCCGA
Organism: Niabella sp.; assembly: GCA_036384555.1. GTDB lineage: Bacteria > Bacteroidota > Bacteroidia > Chitinophagales > Chitinophagaceae > Niabella. The sequence goes on from DASVMC010000422.1 coordinate 1,208, forward strand.
ATCTAAATTATTTGAAATAACCAATTCGCATTTGCGCAGCACCATTCAGCCGATTGATTCGGTACTGGTGCAGACCATCCAGCGGATTGAGGACCTGCGGCACCGTAATGAAGATATTACCGGTGTGCCCAGCGGATTTAAATTGCTGGATAAAGTAACCTATGGTTGGCAGAACAGTGACCTGATCATCCTGGCAGCAAGACCTGCTGTTGGTAAAACGGCTTTTGCATTGAACCTTGCCCGCAATGCGGTAATGAGCAAAATAAGGGGACAGGCAACGCCGGTAGCGTTCTTCTCTCTGGAAATGAGCGCTGCGCAGTTAGTGCAGCGTGTATTGTCGGCAGAAAGTGAAATTATGCTGGAAAAGATCTCCCGGGGCAAAATGGAAGATCATGAAATGAAGCAACTGTATACGAAAGGGATTCAACGGCTTTCACAGGCCCCTTTATTTATTGATGATACCCCTGCATTGAATATTTTTGAGTTGCGTGCTAAATGCCGGAAGCTGAAAAATAAGCACAACATCGGCATGATCATTATTGACTACCTGCAGCTCATGAGCGGGAACGGAGATAGCAAAGGCAACCGGGAACAGGAGATCAGCACCATCAGCCGGAACCTGAAAGGGCTGGCTAAAGAGCTGAATGTGCCCATTATTGCCCTTTCGCAGTTAAGCCGGGAGGTAGAAAAACGGGGTGCCAAAGATGGCAGTAAAGTGCCGCAGCTGAGCGATCTGCGTGAATCCGGAGCTATTGAGCAGGATGCCGATATGGTAATGTTCCTCTACCGGCCGGATTATTATGATATGAACACCAACGCGGAAGGTGAAGACCAGCGCGGCCTTACAGAGGTGAAAATTGCCAAACACCGTAATGGCTCGCTGGAAACGGTTAAATTAAAAGCATTATTACATATACAGAAATTTATCAGTTGGGAGGAAGATCCGTATAACATCATGAACACGCCGGGCAGCAGCTGGAAACGCATCGAAGAAGAGGAGGGCGGCGCCAAACTGTTCCAGGTAGAAAGTAAGATGAACAAGATGAAGGATGATGAGTTTGATGATATGGAAAATGCGCCGTTTTAGTCGATAGTCCACGCCAGCCTCAATACAGATGAGACGAACAAACAGCGGAAAGTAGCGGATGAGCGGCACTGATCACTGATAGCTAAAAGCTGATAACTAAACATTCATACCTTCTTTCTCCTTACATGCAACTTCCGTTCTTTTATAGCAGCGCATATATACCAGGCCAAAAAAACGTGGTGCTGGATGAAAATAATTCCCGTCATATGATACAGGTGCTGCGCATGGAGGCAGGGGCACGCCTGCATCTGACAGATGGTCGTGGACATTTGTTAACAGCTGTTATTACGCTACCTCATAAAAAACACTGCGAAGTAACCGTTGAGCATACTGAATTTATTCCACCCCCGCATCCGCAGGTAACCATTGCGATGGCTTTGCTGAAAAATACCAGCCGTTTTGAATGGTTCTTAGAGAAAGTTACTGAAATTGGTGTACAGACGATTGTACCATTGATCAGTGACCGCACCGAAAAAATAAAAATAAAGACGGACCGCTTACTGCAGTTATTGATCAGCGCTTTGCTGCAAAGCCGGCAGGTCTGGCTACCCCGGTTCCCGGAACCTGTACAATTTGCCGATT
>DASVMC010000423.1:0-1611 GCA_036384555.1 Niabella sp.
CTACGACCGGATTCATACCGCCATAAAAGATGATAGCATAAACGCCATTTTTCAACGCTATTGTTCCGGGGAAGTTATACCAACGCTTGATCCCCTTGCGGCAGTTCATTATCCGGATTATGTGCAGGAGCTGGTATCGCGGTTCGGTAACCCGATGATCAACGACAGCACGGCCCGCATCATTTCCGGGTCTACGGATAAAATACCAAAGTTTGTACTGCCCGTTATCAGCGATCAGCTGAAAAGACCGGCTCCGCAAATTCAGTTCGGTGTACTGATACTGGCCGCCTGGTATTATTATTTAGAAACAGCGTTCAGAAAAAACCAGATGGAAACCGTGCAGGACCAGAACCGGGAGCTGCTGCTGACGCTCTTTAAGGAGTCTGCAGGAGATGCAGGCGCATTTATAAACCGGCTGCCCATGCTGCATGCGCTGCAACAGGAGCCAATGGTGCACCGGTTGTTCCTCAATTATATACAGGTTTTGAGAAATGAAGGGATGCGTTTTTTAATGGACCAATTATTACAAAAGGGAGCGTGTGATGAACAATAAAGTCGTTTGCTTTGGAGAAGTATTGTGGGATGATTTTGGTGCAGCCAAAACGATCGGCGGTGCGCCGCTGAATGTATGCTATCATCTCTCTAAATTGAATATAGACCCCGTCATTGTCTCACAGGTAGGAAAGGATGAATTGGGCAGGGGCATTCTGCACCAGCTGGATCAATGGCAGTTATCGGCGAACTATTGTGCGGTATCCGCCATATATCCCACCTCAACAGTAAACGTGCAGCTCCTGAAGAACGGGGAAGTTCAGTATAAGATCACCGAAAATGTTGCCTGGGATTTTATTGAATATGATGACGGGCTGGCCGGTAAAATAAAAGAAGCCGATGCGTTCATCTTTGGTACGCTTGCTGCCAGGAACCCGTATACACGAACCACGTTGCTCCGGTATCTGAAACATGCAAAATGGGCGGTGCTGGACCTGAACCTAAGGCCTCCTTATACGGATAAAGAAATAGTGCTGTTGCTTATTCAGTCCTGCCATAGTTTAAAGCTGAACCGTAGTGAACTGGAATTTATTACTGCTTTTTTGAACAAAGGACCACAAACAGAGACACACAGCATAGCGCTTATTTTCTCCGCCTTTGGCAATGTAAAAGAAATCATTCTTACAAAGGGAGAAAAAGGGGCAGCGTACTATAACAGGAAGGAGCAATTGAGCATAGATGGGCTTACTGTTCCGGTAATTGATACGGTTGGCAGTGGCGATTCGTTTCTGGCTGCATTTGTTGGTGGAAGATTAGAGGGCAAAGCAAATGACCAGCTGTTAAAAAATGCGGTGCTTCTAAGTGCTTTTATTGCCACCCGCCAGGGTGCCTGTCCGCCCTATACTACGGCGGCATTACAACAATTTAAACAAATTTATTATGAAGCGGAATTTTAGAAAGTATACGTGTACATTGGTAATGGCTGTATTATTCGTAACCGGTATTGCAGCCCAGGGCAGCCTGCACACAACGCAGATCAGCACTATGGCTGAGCTGCAGCAGTATTTTCATTATGAAGATGATAAGCCTGTGATCATCTCCGGCCATCGCGGCGGAATG
>DASVMC010000424.1:0-2868 GCA_036384555.1 Niabella sp.
CGTCAGGAATCCCATATATCGCAGTGGGAACAAAAAGCGCGGTTGCCTCAGAAATGGGTTTGCCAAGCAAATCCACCAGGGCATTGCGTATACTTTCATTACTGATACCGGCGGATGTAAGAAGAAGCTTCATGGCTGTTACTGCAAAAAATAAGAGTTGTTATATCTAACATTTTCTTTGTCCAGTCATCACCCAATTTTATTGCAAGGGCTTCCTGTTGTATGCCCAGCATGCATAAGTAACATAACAATAGTTGATCTTTTCATTGTTAGCTATTGTTTTTATAATGCTCGTAAAATTGTACCCCAGAAATTTCCTTGTTTTGTCCAGATAAAATGGTATGCTGAGTCTAAACTGAAATCTACCATCTTGCCACCTATTGGCGTAGTAAAGCGATTTGGAGTTAATTTATAGTTGTGCGAAATATCGTAAGTCCAGTTTTTCGATGTTTTTTGTTTCGGGTTAACGAAATTTTCATAATCGGTTAGAATAAGGCATGTTGCAATATCCGCTTGTCTGCATTTTACGTATTGCTCAGTAATATATAGATCTTCATACACTGCATGCATAAAAATATCATTTGCTCCCCGGTTCTTTCCGGAAGCGGCGAGTGTTCTGTAACATTTTAATTCTATTGCATGCTTTTCAGAAAGCTCGGAATTACTGTACAAAACTAAAATGTCTACAATAAAGGGCTTTTCATTAATTCTGATTGTCGATTCAAGTTCGAGGCTAAATCTTTCCTGCGGTGAAAATTTAATTAATCCCAAAGTGTCCATTAGAATCGAGGAATAGTGTAGCTGTAATGAGGCTTCTTTGTACACGTGAATCTCACTACTGCAAATTTTGTGAAGCGTAATTTGCCAGGCAAACTCAATAGCCCATGAAACCCGTTCTCGAAGATCAATAGGTATGTGCATGATCCATCATTTATTCAAATTGCCTGAATTAAAATAGTTGCGTTAACAATCACCAGTTTTTCAACGGATTCTTCTCCTTCTTCTTAAACAGATCTATTCCAAATGCTTCGAGAAGCCCTGTAAAACCGCCTGCTCCAAAAATGGAAATAAGGAATGCTGCAATTATTTCCACTCTGTCTTCTGCCGGCAACAACACAAAACCAATACAGGCGGTTACTGCAAAGATCAGTAATATAAAAAGTACCCATTTAGCCATGCAGGAGCTTTTGATAAAGATACAGACCTCTTGCCGGAATTGCCCATGTTTAAGTGGCTGTTTCGCTGTGCATAACCCCCAGGAAGCCACACCGCTATAGCCGTTAATACTTCGTATATTTATGTACTGACGATATCATCTCTCCATAAAATATCCTTAGTATGAGAAAGATAACCGTTCTCTCCATGATCACATTGGATGGCGTAATGCAGGCGCCGGGCGGACCTGGGGAAGACACTTCGGGCAAGTTCAGGTATGGCGGTTGGGTATCGCCTTACAGCGATGAAGTGTATAATAAAGTGGTGCAGAAAGAACTGAAACCGGCAGATTATCTGCTGGGCAGAAAAACATATCAGATCTGGGCCGGCTACTGGCCTGAACACGGGGATTTCTGGCCGGGTATTAATAAAGGAACCAAGTATGTGTTTTCCAAAAAGCTGAAAAAGTCGGATCCCATGGTTACCGGGTGGAAGCATTCGGTAGTTATCAGAAACCTGTCGGCTATTAAAAAACTCAAAGATTCCAAAGGGCCCAATATCCAGGTTTGGGGCAGCAGTAAGCTTATTCACCTGCTGCTTAAGCATGACCTGGTTGATGAACTCCGGCTAAAAATTCACCCGCTGATCCTTGGAAAAGGAAAGAAATTATTTGATGATGGTATTATGCCGGCAGCATTCAAATTAACAGAGAGCGTTGTTACACCCGGCGGTGTTATCATTGCCAGTTACAAACGGGCCGGCAAAGTTAAAACAGGCACTATTGAAGTATAAACAGTAAATTCAATTCATCAGATGAAAGCCTGTCCTGGCATCCTGGATAAAAGCTGAATTCAGAATAAACACCCTGCCACTTTATATGAACATACAGGAACAAATCAAAAAGCATATCAGCGGTCAACCTGAACCCAAGCGCAGCGAAATACAGGAGTTGCACCAACGCATACTGAACATATTGCCTGAATGCCGGTTATGGTTTGATGATGGTAAGAACAGCGAAAATAAAACGGTCACTAACCCTACTATCGGATATGGTTTCCATATCATAAAATATGCCGATGGAAAAACCAAAGAGTTTTTCCAGGTTGGCCTGAGTGCAAACAAAACCGGGATCTCTGTTTATATACTCGGTATCAAGGATAGAACCTACCTGGCTCAAACCTACGCAAAGAACCTGGGCAAAGCCAGTGTAACCGGCTATTGCATTAAGTTCAAAACTGTAAAAGACATACACATGGATACACTTGAAGCGGCTATACGGTATGGATTTGAAGCAACAGCAGAATAACAGGTAACATAATGAGAAAATCACTTTGCTGTTTTACACTGTTTTTATTGGTTGTGCAACAGGTAACGGCACAAGACCCCGGTTCTCTCCTTAGTAATTACAACAGCAAAGTTCCCCAGGAGAAACTATATGTACAGTTCGATAATGCCGCCTACACCCCCGGGCAAACCATCTGGTACAAAGCTTACCTGCAACACGGCAATAAACCCTCTTACCTCAGCACCGGCCTGTATCTTGACTGGTATACCGATAACGGCGCACTGCTCGCCCGTACCACGGCTCCCGTAATAGGCGGCACCGCTTCAGGCGATTATACCATTCCCATACCATTTAACGGCACGCGCCTGCGGGTGCTGGCGTATACGAAGTGGATGCTCAATTTTGATTCGGCTTTTCTCTTTCAGAAA
>DASVMC010000425.1:0-5153 GCA_036384555.1 Niabella sp.
AACAGGAGCTTATTATGCATTCAGAAATGACTATGATATTTATAATCCGGTTCCATTACAGGAAATGCGGCTAAACCAATCAAGAGACCAAACTAATTTATGGAACGGATCAATTGATTACGAGATCATTGACGGGCTAAAATTGGGCGCCGCCGGCTCCATGTCTTTCTTTAACAGGCAGACAGATGCATATACTCCTGTATTACCAGGTTACGGAAATATTAATAGCGGAAGTAAATATTCAGAAAACAACGATTCAAAACGAGGAGAATTGCATGCTTTTTATGTAAAAAGCTTTGGAAAACACAATATCAATGCAACCGGTGTTTATGAATATAACTATTTTACATACGATAATTCAAACGCAGCCGGTGAAAACTATTTATACGACCCCAATCAGAACAATAACCTTGGTGGTGGCAATCCGGCAAAGAACACAATCGCTTCCTACAAAAATGCCTATAAACTGATTTCGTTTATGGGACGCATAATGTATAATTATGACGCCCGATACTATCTTACAGCAAGCCTGAGAAGAGATGGATCCTCTAAATTCGGGATCAACCACCAGTGGGGCTATTTCCCGTCTGTATCTGCAGCATGGCGATTAAGTCAGGAGGAATTTATAAAAAATATTGGGTGGATCAACGAATTAAAACTCAGTGCAGGTTGGGGTAGAACCGGTAATTCTGACGCGTTGACCCCTTATCAGACCTTGCTGCTCTTGGGAGGAAGCGGTACATTTTATAACCCTGCCACACCCAGCTTTAATTATCGTACAGCCTATTCACCATCACAAAACGCCAATCCTGATCTGAGATGGGAAACCAGGCAGGGCGCTAATTTCCAGCTCGACTTTGCATTATTCAGGAACAGGCTTTCAGGAAATATAAATGTGTTTAGTGACAAGACCAAAGATCTGTTATACAATTACACCGTACCCACACCGCCATTTTTTGTAAACAATATCTGGGCGAATGTAGGTGATTTAACAAATAAAGGTTGGGAGATACAACTGAACGGTGATATTATAAGAGGAGAACAGGTTAACTGGAGTTTAGGCGGTCAGATCAGTTTTGTAAAAACCAAAGTGCAAAGTCTTGCAGGTACTTATAATGGTTATGATCTGAATACTGACCACATTCCGGCCGGTTATGCGGTGGGAAGAGGCCTCTCCAACTCACCTATTACTTATTTACAGGTAGGCTATTCTCCTTATGTATTTTATTTGCCTCATTATGTGGGCCTGGATGAAAATGGAAAAGAGTTGTTTGACGATGGCAAAGGTGGGACGGTTGGCAAAGATGCTTTAAATAATGATATGAAGCGCTATATTGATCCTGCACCCAAATTTACTTATGGCATTAATAATTCAATCTCCTATAAAAAACTGAGTTTGAATTTTTTCCAGCGCGGTGTATCCGGTCTGAAGAATTTCAACAATACCCGGATGCTTATTGATAATGTTGGGAACCTTAAAAATGGCAATACGACCAAAACCGGTCTGGAAAGCGGAGATAAAGATGATAAAGTGGCCTCTGATAAATGGCTTCAGAATGCTTCTTTCTTAAGAATGGATAATGCCACCTTAAGTTATACCATTGGAAAAGTATCCGACCATTTTGATAATTTAAGGTTTTTCGTAACCGCTAACAATCTATTTGTAATTACAAAGTACAAGGGATTAGATCCGGAAATACAGGTTACCGGAACAAATAATTCTTATATTGATATGTTTAATGCAGACAATGCTTATTACAAGGCGAAATCTTTCAGCCTGGGAGTTAATGTTTCAATAAAATAAAGTATTGCTTATTATAAAAAAGATTGCAATGAAAAAAATATTTATTATAACTGCGATTATATTAGGTGTCGCATCCGGATGTACCAAATTAGATACACCCGTTTACAGTAACATTGAAAACGCCAATTTCTGGAAGACACCCGATCAGGTAGCTGCAGGTATTGCTCCGGCTTATACCCAATTACAGGGATTGTGTGTTTGGGATTTTCAGGAACTGAACGGCGTGTCCACAGACGAAATCATTATTCCTACCCGGGGCAATGACTGGTATGATAATGGAAATCACCAAAGGGTTTATTTACATAACTGGACGCCAACTGAAGAAACAGTAAACAGTGCCTGGTCCACCATTTTCGGAGGGATCGGAAAATGTAACTTTATATTGGACGTCGTAAACGGTTTACCCGAAAAGCCTTCCAATATTGATAATATAAATGCAGAGTTAAAAGCACTAAGAGCCTATTACTATTTACTGGCCGTGGATAATTTCGGGAATGTGCCAATCGTAAGCAGCTTTCAGACAGATCCGAGTACGGTTAAGAATAATACCCGCCAGGAAGTATATACGTTTATTGAAACCGAGTTAAAGGCCAGTATCCCTTTGCTTAGTCCAACAGTTGACAACTCAACCTATGGCAGAGTAACAAAATGGATGGCTTTTGCAACACTGGCTAAATTATACCTAAATGCCCAGGTGTACACAGGTACTGCCCACTGGGCAGATTGTGCTGCAGCTTGCGACTCTATAATCCTTTCGGGCAAGTATTCACTGGAACCCGGATATTTTGATAATTTCAAGCCGACCAATGACAATTCCAAAGAAAATATATTCGTTGTTCCTTTCGACAATAAGTATATTGGTGGCAATGACAAGGAACGCCAGACATTACACTATAATCAGAACCCAACATTTGGTTTACTTCCGGGTAGCATGTATAATGGCTGGTGTACTCATGGGGATTTCTATTATGGCAATTATGACACAACTTCCGTTTACTCGGCCAATGCAGGTAAAATTTACCGGACATTTAAGGACCAGCGGACCGGCCAGTTCTTAGTTGGTCAACAGTACTCTGACCTTTATCCCTATCCTCCGGATAAAAATGTGCTGGTATTCTCAAAGACCGACTCCTTGTTTGATAATATTCCTTTGGCATATCAGCCTAATTTCACTCTTTTGTCCGATCCAACTGCTGCTGGCCGGATTTCAGGAGCCCGGCAAATAAAATATTATCCTGAAGCAGGAGCTAATGGCAGCCAGAGTAATGACGTTGTTCTATTCCGGCTAGCAGATATTTTGCTTATGCGTGCAGAAGCGATCATGCGCGGAGCTGCGGCAGGCTCAACCGGCTCGGCTGCAGACCTGGTGAATCAGGTCCGGCTTCGGGCTTATAGTGGTGATGCAGCACATAATTGGACAACTGCGAATATAACCCCCGCCAACCTTTTAGCAGAAAGAGCCAGGGAGCTTGCCTGGGAAGGCTGGAGAAGGCAGGATCTCATTCGCTTTGATGTTGCAGACGGAACACATAATTTTGATGGCGCACGTGGCGGTACCCGTGCACCTAAAAAAGCAGCAGATGCGGGAACTTATACAAGGCTATTCCCTATTCCGGATGCACAGCATTCCTCTAATCCCAATCTTGTTCAAAATCCGGGGTATCCCTCTTTTTAAATTAGTATACTGATTTTCTTCTACATCCCCGGTCAGTGAACCGGGGATTTTTTTATATCGTTCCGCTTCCTGCGTCATGAAAGCTGAAATCATAGATGGAAAGCAGATCACTGTTTTCCCGGGTTTTGTTATACGACACCTGGTCAAACGCCGGAGTACATAAAGTACATGAGTGGCCTGGATAAAAGCTACTCATCACCGCTGATGCTGTATCTGCTGCAAAGCAAAAGGGCCGTCCCTAAAAACAGAAACAGCCCTTTAAATAAGTTATACCCAATTTTTTAGGATTCACAACTGCTGCAAACAGTTAGTGTATTTACTAATTCTTTGGAAACGCTTTGACTACGCTGATAGTATAATGATTTCACACCCAGCTTCCAGGCTTCTATCAGCAATTTATTCACTTCTTTAACAGGCAGCCCCGGAGGAATATTCAGGTTCAGGCTCTGACCCTGATCCACAAATTTCTGGCGAATAGAAGCTTGCTGAATAATTTCCAGCTGACTGATCTCACGAAAGGTCTTGAAGACATCCTTTTCATGTTCTGTTAGTCCTTCCAGATGCTGCACACTGCCATGATTCAGCATAATGCTACGCCAGACATCTTCTGTATCCATTTCCTTCTGCTCCAGCAAGGCTTTCAGGTATTTGTTCTTGCGGATAAAATTACCTTTTGACAAGCCTGCTTTATAATAATTGCTTACAAAAGGCTCAATACCCGGAGAAGACTGGCCCAATATAGCAGAGGAGGAAGTGGTTGGCGCAATAGCCATTACCGTTGTATTACGGCGACCATATCCTTTTAATAAATCAGGTTCGCCATAAATACGTGCCAGCTCTATTGTAGCTTTTTCTGTTTTTTCGTGCAGCTCGGAGAAAATAGAATGCGTCAATTGTTTTGCCTTCATACTTTCAAAGGCAATCATATTGCGTTGCAGGTAAGAGTGCCAGCCCAGTACCCCCAGCCCTAAAGCTCTGTGTCTTTTTGCAAAGCGGTTGGCATTCCCCAGATAATGATTCCCTTCTGTTTTGGCAATAAATTCCTGCAATACCGCATCCAGAAAGAAGACCGCCAGTTTAATGGCATCTGTATCCTTCCACTCATCGTACAACTCAAGGTTCAGGGAAGAAAGACAACAAATAAATGACTCATCTTCAGTTGAGGGCAGCATAATCTCTGAGCAAAGGTTGCTGCCGTGTATGGTCAGATTGTGGTCTTTATATACCTGGGGTTTTGCCCGGTTCACATTATCTGTAAAGAAAATATACGGCAATCCTTTCTGCTGGCGGCTTTCCAGCACGCGTGCCCAGATCTCTCTTTTCGCAATATCACCATCAATCATCTCCTGCATCCAATAATCCGGTACGCACACTGCATAGAACAGGTTTTGGATCGGATGCCCGATATCTTTGATATTTAAGAACTCTCCGATATCCGGATGGTCAATATCCAGGTATGCTGCAAAGGCTCCCCGGCGTACCCCGCCCTGAGAGATCGTATCCATCGCTGTATCAAACAAGCGCATAAAGCTTACGGCGCCACTGCTTTTACCATTGTCAGTAACCGCACTGCCGCGCCCGCGTAATGATCCGAAGTAAGCAGAAGTGCCGCCACCGATTTTCGTCTGCATGATCACCTCACCTAATTTATGTGTAATGCCTTCAATATTATCC
>DASVMC010000426.1:0-14549 GCA_036384555.1 Niabella sp.
CCCTGCCTGAAGGGAATAACAACGGGAAGTTTTTAGTACAGGGCAACAGCGGGTACACCATTGTTGACCCGATGGAATTAATAAGAAGCTACCGCTCAATCATGAAAGCAAGGTCATCGGCCCGCTCGCATAACTGACCGGATGAGCACGGCCCAAAGAGGCGGCTGCATATCCGTTACGCCAGCCCCGGCAGATCTTTATTAATTATAAAAAAGTAAGTATTTTAGAAAAAAACGGCCCAATGAAAATTGTTACACAACTCACCGAAGGTGATATTATCCGGTTCAATTTTTACATCCTTTACAGGAAATGGATTATCAGGATCATCACCGGCCTCATGATCTTAACGCTCCTCTTTATTCTTTTGTTCCCTGAATTAGCAAAACCGAGCATGCCCAACGCGCTGATCTTCCCTTTCTTTTTCCTGGTGGTTCTTCCTGTTATGGTGTATATAGGGGCTAAAAGAACCTTTAAAAATAATAGCCGGATGCACGAACAAATAGAATATGTCTTTGATGATCAGAATTTAATCATTAACGGTGAGTCGTTCAATACCACAATGACCTGGGATAAAATTTACAGGGTAACCAAAACCAAACGGTGGATCCTCATCTGGCAGTCCCGCAACCTGGCAAACCTGGTGCCGCTTACGGATATTTCAGCGGATGATATTGCAAGTTTAAAGGGAATATTGGAGAGGCGCAGGGTTAATAATAACTTGTAAGCCCAGTCGCAGATATTGTATGCCATTACTTAGCAAAATATTCTACATAAGGTTTCCCGTAAAACCGCCTTTTTATGAGGAAATATATTTGCATACACCGGTTTAGATAGATTGTAAAAATGAAGTATATTAGCAAAACAACTGTTTGGAAAATTGAAACTGCTACAAATACCAAGACAGTTACGGAGCTAAATGAAATTTTTAATCAGTAAAAGCTATTGCATAGCCGTGTTTAAGCGTTTACAAATATTAGATTACAAGTAATTATACTAAGTTTATTTCGTATATTTAGGAGTTAGCTGCAATTAATATGGACACTTGCTACTTATGCGGTCAACCATTGTTTGACAAAGACGAATATAATAAAGACCCATCGAAGTTTGGTGCTGGCACTAAATTTAAACATGCAGAGCATATAATTCAAAATGCCCTCTATGGACGGTTGACATCTGATGAAATTCTTTGTGAAACTTGCGGCACTAAACTTTCAGATGAAGTAGACTCGAATTTTGTTAAGCTCTTTGATGGCTTCACAGTTCCAATAAATCACATTTTAGCTTCAAAAGACCATGGCGGTAAACTAAATAAAACGCTGTTGGGTCATATAGTGAAGCATAATGGTCAAATTGAAATTCAAGTCCGGGATGGAAAAATAACTCCGAGAAAGCCAGACTTTGACTATATAGAAGAAAAGAATCACGTAAAAATATATGCAAATTCAAAGACACTTAAACATTATCAAACTCATGTGTTGGGTGAACTTAAAAAATTAGGCGTAGACATATCTACTTTGAAGATTGAATTAATAGATGATATTCAAGATTTCGGAGAGATGGGAGTAAACTTTTCTGAAGGAGTAGAAAATTTTAATCTAAAGATTAAACTTGGCTTAAATAAGATTGCAACTGGATTTGCCGTGTCAAATGGAATTAATAGAAATGAACTTCCCTGTACATTAGATACCAAGGCACAGCAAATAATTTTCACAACAAACGTAGTTCCATTTTATCCTTATGGAGTTCTTGATTTAATGATTGAGCCATTTAGAGTAGTCTTAGAGGAAGAGTTTCCAACTCATACACTAATGCTCTACACTGACAATTCTTTTGGAAAAACTAAATTGGTTTGTTTTATTGACCTCTTCAGTACTTTCCAGTTCTACGTAATACTAAATCACGATTATAAAGGCAACACAATCAACAAAACCTATTATCAAACTATAATTAAACAAACTAAACCCAAAATTGATGTGCGACGGTCAAGGTGGAAGTATTTGCCGTTAATTGCTGACGCTATGAACGTAGATAAAAAAGAAATGGCTGGCATGTCTATTGATGAAATGTATGATTTCTTGGAGACAAAATATAAACAGTTTAATATGTCATACACTCTTGATATTAATGCCTATGTAGAGAAAGTTGCCTCAAGAGTTTCAATGAATTTAATGTTAAAAAATAAAATATCATCTCATTTAGGAGAGCTTGAAAAAGAAATACTTGATGCTACTCCTGAGCTGGACACCGATGATATGCTATGTTTATATCATGAATTAAATAGAGTAGAAAATGAGACGCCTGACTTATTTTACAAAAAGGAATTCATTGTGCTGGGAGATGATAAGACGCCACTTTTACATTCGACTTTAATGAAAATGATAGAATTAAATAATCAAGGCTTTGATGGATTTAAATCTTATGGACATTCCAAGTTTTTCCTGCTTTGTCATTTTGTGCACACAAATGAAAATAAGAAATAACTGCAACTAACATTGGGTTTTATGCAAGTTGGGCATAACTAGCAAACATCAACCAATTGCAAATCTTAGCTGTCGTTCGGGCTGGACAAACAACTTTCAACTTTAGTTCTTAAATTCAACTTTATATTTTCAATCAGCAGCGGTTATCGACAGACGGAATACTAATTCCCAACCTGCATAAAGCCCTGTCCGTTAACGGTAATTTTACAGCAACATCAAAAGGAGTTTTCTAAATGCTATATCTCGTCTTATTTACAATAAATATTTTGTTCATTTATTCTTTAAAATCTGATAAAAAGTATTGGTTGCTATCAATTCCATTATGGATAATATTAATTTCGGGCTTTATTTTTTGGCGGACAAATAGTGACAGGCAAATAAAAAATTTAGCAATAGAATACGACAGGACATTTCAAGGAAAAGAATATGGCAACTTTGCTATCTGGCACAAAGTTGGACAACAGAAAAAGGCTGCACAAAAACTAAATATGGCTTTTGTGCATTTAATCGGACTACAGACGCTTATGACATTTATTTTTCAAATCATCGGATACAGTCAGACAAGACAAAGAAAGTATAAGTGGACAAAAATTATTTTCGGAATTTTATTTGCCTTGACTTTTTTAATTATGGTCATGATGGAATTTGTTCCGTTTGGTGAAATAATTGGTTAAGTATAAAAACTACCGCCAATAAAAAGAGGTTGCAATAGTACAACTTGAAGTCAAATGTTCAACTTCGATAATTTGTAATTATCTAATTTCTAAAAATTTTATCTATAGATTTACTCCTCAAATTCAACTTCAAAATCCATCAGCTTTTTAGCATGTATTTCGAGACCCTTTGCTAATTCAAATATCGTAGACATTTTAATGTCAAATTTACCGTGTTCAATTTTTGAGATTTTACTTTCATCTATAGAGCAGTTGTAAGATAACTCCAGCAATGATTTTCGCTTAGAGGTTCTTATCTTTTGTAAATTTTCACCAAAGGCTTTTTTTAGTAGTTCAATGCTATTTTTAGTCATCCCCTCTTGATTTAAAAACCAAGGTTCAAATATTTTAATAAAAATTCACGGTCATAAATGACCGTGAGTCAAAATAATTACTTATCTTTATTCTGAAATAATATTTTTGCGATTACTTCATAAACTCATTTGAAGCATTCGCTTTGAATCTCGCTCTGAAAACTGGTAATTTTCTTTTGCAACGAGATGATAAGCAGAATGGCTCACGACCTAGGCGTGGGCTCTCTTATCTGTTGCAGGGTATACCAGTACCTCAGAGCGGTAAGCTGAGCACCACGCCTTTTTGTGCGGGTGCCCGGCCTAAAACTTTTTTGTTATGAACACCGCCGTTACTACACCAGTACAAAACACCAATCCCCATTTTAATGAAACCCAATGGCTGCAGGCCCTGTTCCTGTTGGCAGAGGCGCAGGACTGGCTGCAGCAATTGCAGGAGGCGCTTATATGGCAGCTGCCCGTAAAGCGCCGTAAAAAGCTGCTGCGCCAGAGCTGGTACCTTACTGCCAAAGCGCTGGCGCATATTTTAGAGCGGCATTACTGTACAGTGCCGCACGGCGTACCAGCCCCGCTCTCCGGCAGGTTCACCATTTCCATACCGCAAATCGTGGCCTGTATAAAAGAGGCAGGAGCACAGCAGCCTATGGCCGTGCCGCGCAGCCGCCACCTGCAACGGGTATGGGATGCGGGTACACCCGTGGGCTATGACCCTGCGGGTAATACCGTTACCACCATTACGGTTATAGCCAGCACCAGCGGGGAGATCATCACCGCCTTCCCCGGTGCCATGCCGCCGTAGGAATAAAAGCATGCTTCGTCAGGCTCAGCATGACAGTATATTTTTTACCGATATAAATTGTCATAGTGAGCTTGCCGAACTATATTTTTCCGACACCATGAGCGGATTCCGCTGAAGGCGGAAGGAGCCGAAGCCTGCCGGCTGAACACCCCGCCAAAATAACTTTGTCGGGCTGGAGTTCTGACGGGGGTCTCGCAAGTGCCGGAATTTTTCTATATCACAGAGATTCCTCCGCTCCGTTTCACTCCGGTCGGAATGACGGGAGTGTAATTGTGAGTCGTCATCCAACGGGCCGCTCCTTATCCCCCGCTGGCGGGGGACGCAGCCCGCTTTCCGGATCTAAGAAAAATAGCAAAGGGGTTGACGGATAAGAAAAAGGCTCAATAAAGCTCCACCCCCTTTTTGAACCTGTTGATGATTATACGCATCTTCTGTTCCCCCGCCAGCGGGGGACACCATCCCGGCACTTTGATTCAACCAGATAATGAACGCCTATTCCAAAATGAAAAACAATACCTCATGTCAAAGACACTCAAAAACCCGTCTAAAACCACCCGCTGGCAAGCCCGCTCAACCGGCACAGGTGGGCATAATAGAAGCATCATTGTATTAGTCGCCCTTCGGCAGACCCGTCCGACCAGGTTATCCGGGCGGGCTCAGGGTAACAGGATATAAGGAACGCAATAATTAAAGCATAGTAGTACAACAGCTGAACGTCCGCCAGCTGGCGGACCTACCACTATGCACTGAAGCCGATAGAAGTGCCCGCCGGAATCGGGCCGTAACCTCCCGATAGCTATCGGGACCGGATGTCTTTTTTGGGTACCTTTTTGGACAAGCAAAAAGGTACGAAAGAGCATAAGGAAGGGGTCTCTAAACAAAGTAGCAGATTCCTCCACTCCACTTCGTTCCGGTCGGAATGACGAATAATGTTAGGATCGTCACCCTGACCGCATTCCGCTGAAGGCGAAGGAGCCGAAGGGTCTCCTCGATCCTAGAGATGTTTCGGCTATTCCCGCTATCGCGGGATTCGCTCAACATGACAATTGAAATGTATTACCTAATTGAAAAACAATACCATATGTCAAAAACACTCAAAGACCCCTTTAAAACCCGCCGCTGGCAGGGCAGGTTTGTCACTCAATCATCCTACGGGCCGTTCCTTATCCCCCGCCGGCGGGGGACACAGCCCGCTTTCCGGATCTAAGAAAATAGCAAAGGGGGTGGACGGATAGAAAAGACTCAATAAAGTTCCACCCCCTTTTTGAAGCTGCTGATGATTGTATGCATCTTCTGTTCCCCCGCCAGCGGGGGACACCATGCTGACACTTTGATCCAACACGCTAATGAACGCCTATTCTAAAATGAAAAACAATACCCATGTCAAAAACACTCAAAACACTCAAAGACCCCTTTAAAACCCGCCGCTGGCAGGGCGGGGCGGTTACAGACCCGCGGCAGGTATTTGCAGAACTGTTCTTATGTGCGGAACTTTTCTATTACAGGTGCTTTATAAAAAAGCTGCTGCACTGTGCCGGCTCTGCAAAACGCTATAAAGGAGCACTACCGGGCGATGTATGGCTATATGGGCATATGATCCATTCCACCCTTACAGCCGCCTATGCCTTAAGCACCGTAAAGCAAAGCCCTATAGTAGTGGAGGAGGCCAACCTGCTGAACAAGAAATTCTATTGTAGCGGTTACAAGGGCACCAACCTGTGGACAGACCTGCCGCGCTGCCTTTCCAAAAAAGAATACTACAATCCCTACCTTGCTTTTGGCGCTTTTTTTAAGCACCGGTCTTTACAACAATGGCTAAGGGATTGGAGCAGGATAGTGACCGCGGCCCTTTCTGCGAAGCCTACATGCTTAGCACCGGATGCGCTGGCCCTCTATTTTTACCTGGTAAAACTCATAGAAGCCGCGCATTTAATAGATGTAAGGGAAACCACGCATATAGAGGGCACGCTTAAGGGTTCTGGCAAAGGGGGCGGCGCCTCTTAAAACTGCCTCCTGTTGTTAAGCTGGGGCAGGGTGCCGGACCAGGATAATTCATGCTCCGCAGGGTGCACGCATAGATCTGTAAACCAGTATGCTACAGAACCCACTGCACCGGCAGGCACGAATGAATACATTTTCTCTTTAAAAATGGGCAAGCATAGCGTCAATGGCGCTTCTTTGTTCATCCTCTTTCGGCGGGCCGGTTTGTGGCATTGTGAATGCGCCTTATGCATAGCCTATTGCAGTAAAAAATATCTTTATGCACGTGTTCCGTAACTGCGTTTTTCTGCAAATCAATTACATTTACTATTCAGCTATTTTAAATAACATGCATCCCAACAAATTATTGCAGCAAATTGATTTTATAAAAGAGATTGACAAGGTCAAATATATACAGCGAAAAACCAGGTTGTTTAACAGCAACCGGAATGAAAATGATGCGGAGCACAGCTGGCACCTCGCAATGATGACTATTGTGCTGGCTGAACATGCCAATGAACCCGTTGATGTGCTTAAGGTGGTAAAAATGGTGCTGATACACGATATTGTGGAAATTGATGCGGGGGATACGTTTATATACGACACTCAAAAAGACCATACCAACACCCATGAAGAGCGGCTAGCGGCCAACCGCATTTTTGGTCTTTTACCAGAAGAGCAATCAAAAGCATTTATTGAAATATGGGAGGAGTTTGAAGCCGGTGAAACCAAAGAGGCCCGGTTTGCCAAAGCCATGGACCGGTTAGAGCCATTATTGCAAAATACGTCCAATAAAGGCGGTACCTGGGCCGAATTTGAGGTGCCCTACAGTAAGGTATTTGAAAAAAAGAAAGTCATTAAAGAGGGCTCTGCCCGTATTTGGGAGTATGCAGAAGAACTGCTCAATGAAAGTGTTGAAAAGGGAATCCTGAAAAAGGATCAAAGCCGGTAACAGGTCAATAAAATGATGTTTGTGTAGTGAGCGTCCTCTGTTATGCGAAGACCGTCATAGTGAGCTTGCTAAACTACGAAGTACGTTTGCATTAGTCGCCCTTCGGCAAGTTCAGGGTGACAGAATACTTTTTAAAAGTCTATCTGCCGCAGGAAAACTACTTACAAAGACAAAAATAAAGAGCAGCTGTAGACAAGCAGACTGCAGACATTTAAAAAATCTACAATACCTTTGTCTACAAACAGCATTTGCACCCTGGCCTCTTATAAGGACCTAAAACAGAAAAACACTATGATGAAACAATTTATGAAAGAAACCGGCTTTACCATCCGCGAACTGGCGGGCCTTTTTGGTGTTTCGCACAGCGTGATAGGGCATCATCTTAAGGGCAACCGCTCTTTACCTACGGCCGCCCTGCTACAATTTACCCAACTGAAAAGTGACTGGCAGGCGTTTTGTGAAAGCGGCTGCAAAGAAATCATTCCCGTTACGCGCGCACACTTAAAAATACAGCAGCAGGCAACCCGCTTTTGGAAGCAGGAGCTATCCACCGCCAGCTTTGAGGTGGCCCGGCTAAGCCGGTTGCTGGAGCAGCGCCAACAACGCTACCGTAAACTGGAAGCCAAACTCCGGTTCCTCATTCTGCAGAAAAAGATCTTTACGGATAAAGGGCGGACCCTGTTTTTAAAAATACGGGAAGACGCTATTTTACAATCGATGACCCATTGCTGCCCCGAAAAGCAGAAACTGCTGCAATACCGGCTGGAGCTGGCCAAACAGCGCGAACGGCTGGTCCGGAAAGGAGTAGGTCCGTTAGCGGGGGATCATTAAACACCAGCTTTCATACTCAACCAATATATTTTCAACAAAAGTTTAAGGCTGGCCCAAAACAAGAAACGACCCGCCTTTTGGCAGGCTAAATAATAATGGCACGTTTGCCAATTGTTTTATCACTATGGGTTGCTCCCCATGAAGAACCAGATGCCGGTACGGCCCTTTCCCGCCCCCAAATTCTTATTCCTTCAATTTTTTCAGGATTCGTTTTACTTAATGGCACAACATTATAAAAACAAGTTTCAAATACCTCACCGTTTATACTATCGTTCCCATGAACCACTGCCTGTATTACAACATCTCTCACTGCTGCTTCAAGGTCTGAAGCTGCAAAACCATCCGATACAGCTACTAATTTTTCAATAATTGCTGCTGAAGGTTTTGGTAAACGGCCTCTTTCAATATAAAGGTCAATGATCTCTTTTCGTTCCTCATCACTGGGCAAGTCTACAAAAAACAGTTCATCAAAACGGCCTTTACGCAGTAGCTCCGGAGGCAGCCTGGTAACATCATTAGCAGTTGCTACCACAAAGACTTTTGATATACTTTCCTGCAACCAAAAGAGAAACTGTCCGGTCATTCTTGTCGTAACTCCGGAAGAATCGTTAGTACCAGCGGCAAGTCCCTTTTCAATTTCATCAATCCACAAAATACAGGGCGCAGCATTATCAGCAGATGCAAATGCTTCTTTCAATCTGTTTTCTGACTGTCCAACATACAT
This sequence comes from Niabella sp., assembly GCA_036384555.1. Taxonomy (GTDB): domain Bacteria; phylum Bacteroidota; class Bacteroidia; order Chitinophagales; family Chitinophagaceae; genus Niabella. The sequence continues at coordinate 8,791 of DASVMC010000426.1, forward strand.
TCCCTGAATGGAAGCAAAATCCAGGCGATACAAAGGCAAATTCCAGGATGCCGCAATAAATTTTGCTGATAGTGATTTCCCACATCCCGGAACACCCACTAATAAAATTCCCCTTGGTGGCCGTAATCTTCTTGATCTCAGATCTGCCGTTAAAAGCTGTTTTTGAGTATTAAGCCACTGCTGCAGACCACTCAGTCCTGCAACAGAAAGGCTAGTTAAATCAACTTTTACTTTTTCAAGCCCTGAAATATCATTGAACAGTTTGTCTTTGGCATGGCTCAGCTCTTTAATATCGTCCTTTGTTAAACAACCCTTTGCCATTTGTGTGGCCAATACATTTTCCGCTTCAATCTTAGTCATATTTGCCAAAATGGCTGCCGCCAGTTTATAGTCACTTTCCTCCCAATCAATAGGGATTGACCCCTTATACGGAATTACGCATTCTTTTACTACCACAAGCATTTCTTCTTCATTAGGAACGTCAAGCGTTACTGTCATTCCTAACCGTTGCAACTGCGGCCATACGTCTTTTGTTGAAATAACACATATGCTTCCCCCCCGCTCTATTGCCTGAATTACACAATCATAAATATGGCGCGAAACCACATTGTCTTCTTCAATATCACTTACTTCTGTAAAAACAAACGTCAGGTTTTGCCGCTGCGCATTATTTTGAACGGCAAAGTCGATACCACCTGCAATTGAACGATCTTCATTCACTCCTTTTCTTGTTTTTATGTCTGCCATTCCGTGCGACAGACTGTGAACATAAATTGGAATGTTTATTTCTTCTGCCAGCTGCCGCACTACATCCAAAACTCTTGCCCGTTCAATACTGCGGATAGAGATAAAAGGAATCCTTGCCCGGAACATGCGTAGCATCAGTGTTTTAAATTCTGCCTGGTTTGCCATATTTAAAATATTATTTTTCTTCCTGGTAACAGAGAACGGTCTTTTTCGCTGTTAGCTCCTGGTGTTCTTTGAACCGGCGTTTGTTGCATAATTTCCGGCAACCTGAAAGTATTCAATATTGCCAGTAGCCGCTCACGGCTATTACTTGTTTTTGAAAGATTACTTTTTAAAGATTGTTTTATTTCTGATACAAAATCAATAAGGTCTTTTAGCAATGTATTTCCTAAATCATCAGGAAATGCTTTGACAGAAACAAATCTTAAAAGAGGCACAAGACCTTGTTTTCCGTTCCATAAAACAGTGGCAAAATCACCATCTGTTCTTATGTTCTGTAGCTGAAAGGACTTTTGAAACCTGTTCAGCCAGTCTTGTTTCCATTTTTTATACGCTTCTTCTACTCTTAAATAAAAGCGTTGTGCCGTGCCCGCATCTACTACAAAATGCCCGGCATTCATTTCATCAAGTACTGTTTCATCCCCATTCCCGAACCGCTCAAGAATAGCGACCCAGTCTGAATATGTTGTGGGAATATCCATTATTGTTGCTTTACTCTTGGATTAATAAACTGATTGGGTGGAACAATATCCCAATCGGGGAATTTTGCATTATTCACTTCCGCTTCTGTCCGGCCCTGAAACAGATTGGGGCTTGCTTGTTTTTCTTTTTCATCAACGTTGATGATGCTCCCAGATTGCTCTGCATCATTGCCTGGAAGATTTTTATTGTCCATACAATTTAAATATTAGTTGAGTTGTAAAATGCCTTTTGTTTCTTTTGAAATGCCTGAAAAATCGTTTGGTGCAATAGAAGTGAGCAATTGGCGAAATTCTTCTGCTTTGGCATCCTCCTTAAACAACTCTCTTCTGTAGTCAACGGTTTCTGCAATACACCCTCTTAGCACCTCCCCGGATCTTGCGCTCCGCTCTTCTACATTATCTTTTATTTTTTTCTTTGCCTTATTATGACCATTGATTCCACTCCAGATTAACATGCCGCCAATGCCCAGACCCACTAAACCTGCAACAATATGGTAACCAAATCCCCAAAAACCAAGCAAGCAGATCAATGCACCTATTATTACACCAGGATAAGGAAATGATAGTTTACTCAGTTCGTTTTCCAAAACATTTGCCCAATAGTATGCATGTTTTTGTAGTTGCTCTTCTTCATCGCTTCCGTCTTTGGTATCCGTTATGAAGCTGTCAATATTCAATTCAGCAGTTGCAGGGAATCTATTCCTGCTGTTTGCCGTAAATAGATCATGCGCTTCTACGATCCATGGTTGACTAATTGAAACAGCAAGTGCCTGCGTAATTTTTGTTGCCCCGGATAATTGCGGGTTAAATGCAGCATTGGTCAGCATTTGCAGAAAATCTACCTTTTCTTCAAAAACATGCTTTTCTGTATCCATTAACGCCTGTGCCGCAATTTTATCTCCATCCATTTGAATAATAAGTTCATTCAGCCTTATCTGTTGTTGCAGCGGCAATTCCTCATCATCAAAATTGGTAACAAGCAAACTAAGGATTTCATCTAACTGAACTTTGATTGTTTTTGAAAAATCAGTGGAAGATGCAAAAATATTTTTGAAATATTTTTGTAAGACAGCATGTGTTTTTGCTTCTTTTATCGCTATTTCCAGAACCGTCCAATTAGTAGCAAACTTTTCAAGCAAGGGATATTTGTTGTCGGGCAGCGGACCGTTTGCTTCAAAAAACCGCATCCATTGTGTCTTTTGTTCATTAATGTAATCATCGCCCTGCGTAAGCTGATCTAACCAGGTTTTTACATTCCCCATCATCATTTGTCTTGACGCGGGAAGAAAAACACCCGTTGTTACTGCTTCGAGGATGATGATAAACTCCCTGTCAAGGTTATAAGGATTCTGATGCATAAAATAACGTTCCAGCCATTTTAAGCTTGCTTCATTTCTGGAAAGCCGGCGCATTACCAGCATAAAGAAAAGCGTTGTTTTGTAATCATTCCTTTTCAAACTTTCATTTAATGCCTTTCCTGTATTGCTATTGTCATTACGTATCCAGGAGGCAAGAGCAATCAGTGCCGGTGCCAACCAATAACCCGGTGCCTTAATCAGTACTTCTTCCGTTGTAAACCGCAAAGTATCGTCCCCCACAACACCTGTATCCACACCTTGCAAAATGCCTGTTGCCATTCTACGTACCTCGGCATAATAGCCAAATTTGATCTGCAGATCCTGTTTTAAATTACCTTGCCGTGTTTCCGCCAGTTGTAACGCCTTGTGTTTCAAATCAGCTTCCACAAAACCGGCAAAAGCATCAGCAAGTTTTACCAATTCATTTTCAAGATGGTCTTGTTTCTGATTCAGGCTTCCCAATTCGGAATGTACGCCCGCCATATCTGCCTTAATTGAACGTAGAGCGTTATTGATAATGCTCAGGTCTGCGTAAGAAATCAGTTGTTGCGACATATTATTTTTATTCAGATTGATCGATTACTTTATAATTTAACGGCTGTTCCGTCTTCCCTGATAAGTACCAGCTTATCCCGGTACACTTCCACAAATGCATAAGCATTATGTTTGGCTAATGTTCGTGCCTTTTCAAATTCGTCAGGTAAAAATTCGCCTATTTTATAGTGTTTTATTATCTGGTGCCCGCTCAAATCAAGCGTATGCACTTCATAAGGATGTCCAAGAAAGCATTTTGCAACAATTCCCAAAGGCAAACTTGTAATATCGGCTGTGCCAAATTCTTCCTGTATAGCGTTTATCAATTCTTCTATTCCTTTTGTTTCAGTCAAAGCTTTTACGTCAAGTCCTGCGATCAGGCCAAGGTAGCTTTTTGAGCGTTTTTTCAAAATGTCCCTATCGCTAATGAATCCCGTAAAAAGGTTTTGCTTTTTATTGATGTCCTTATTCAAATTTTCGCTTTGCAGAATGATTCTTGACATTGCCTTAGATTTTGATAAACATGATTGATTAATCGGAATAAAAATGTGATAGGAATAATAATACGTTGTTTCTGATCGTGTATTTTTCTGTTATGGATTATATAAATGCTTACGTTATTTTGTCAGTTGACTCAATGTTTTCATTTTTTGATTCAACTGGTGCTCTACCACAAGGTCATAATCAGATTTTACACCTTTAGTTTTGCTGGCCACCACAAATAATTCAAGAGATACCAAAAAGCAAAAAAGGACCAGGTAAAAAATAAAGGCTATGGGCCGTTCCTGTAATATTTCAACTATAGCACTTAATTCTTCCAGAAACCCCTGCTTTGATTTTAATTCCTCTCTTAAAGAGCTTTCCGCCTTCATTTTTCTTTGTGTATAATCTTCTTTTTGTTTCCGGAATATATCCAGATTTTTTTCGTTGACAACGGCTTCTTTCATTTTGGGATTGGCAATAGGCATTGTTGATATCGTTGTCACAGGCTTAGAAACATAACTGCCATCATTTTGCTTCACCTGTATAATGGTAGTAGTTTTGGAAACTGTGGGGATACTTGGATGTTTTGCTATGTCTTCATATAAAGCCAGGTTTTTCTTATCCAGGGAATCAATTTCAACTTGCAGCTCCTCTAATTTTTTATCAATAACCGTTAGCCGGCCGGGTAACTGTTCGTTTACCTGCCGGTCTACGATCTGGATCATCTTTTTTTCAATATCATCCTTAAAAATGATCTGATCCATAATCGCAGATCCCAGTAATGCCATAATTAAAGCGATAAATAACCGAAAATAACTGAGCAACGTGCTTTTCCCAACAGTAAGAATGATCTGGCGCTCAATCTGAATAATGATAATCACAAAAACAGCAGCAGCAATAATACAACCCCACCAGGGAGCACGCACGTACCGTTCCGCAAAGGAATATCCTATCAATGACCAAAGAATGATCAGTATCAAAATTGCAGAAGAATATTTCTTTAGCTGTTTTCTGCTGGCTTCGGTACAGGTACCCAGGATCTGGTAGTTCCAGCCTGTTAGCAAACAGCCAAACTTTGCCCACCAATCTTTCTTCATAATGCGTTGTCAATTTTTAAATTGTGTAAAGAAAGGGATGCCAGACCACGGGTAAACCCAACTTCATAAGATTTGAAGATCCCCATCATGTACAGTTCTCCTTTGTCAAGATCTTCTTTCATCTCTTTCAATTCTTCCACATGTTTTTCATAAGTACTTTGCTTCGATTTAAGCAGTTCAACAATATCTGTTAAGCCTGCCTGGCCTCGGGAATGGATATGAAAGTGTATTTCCCTTAGCATATCTTCATACTTCAGAAATACCTGCTTAAATTTTATTTCCAGGTTACTGCGAACGATCGCCAGATTTGCTTCTTTATATGATTTGTCTGGATTGGTTAGCGCATCGTTATATGCTTTATTCTCATAATCTTCTTTTAAGAAACCATAAATAATATCTATAGGCAATTTTGAACCAAATTCTACAGAATAGGTGGTGGTGTTTTCTGCTGTTGGATCCGAATCATCAATAAAATCTTCCTCCCTGATTTCAGGAAGTGTATTATTTTTTGGTTCCTCAGGCATTTCAGACTGAGCCGGTTCTTTCTTTCTAAATAAGTCAAAAAATCCCATTTCTTAAATTCGTTTAGGCTGAATATGATTAAATGTATTTTATAGGTACTTCATATCGATAGTGCCCGCGGTTATGGCAGCTTTCACATAAGGTTGTCAATAAGCTATCCTGATAATCCCAGGGGTCCACATGTTTTTGTAAGCGCTTAATAAAATGATACTGCTTGTGATGAACGTGCAGCTTTCCCTCCGCTTTACCACAGATGACACACTTATTATTATCCCTGTGTAAAATCCTTTTTCGCTTTTCAATCCATCGGGGATCAA
>DASVMC010000427.1:0-2774 GCA_036384555.1 Niabella sp.
CAACCTCAGCCACCTCCATATGAGCAGGATATTGCCATTGCTTTAAAATTTTGAATGGGATGGAAATTGCGCTTCTGTATGTGTAGTAAACAAGCAGCGGAATGAAAAAGATCACAGCTGCAGTGGTCATTGTGAGATCCATGGCATTTTTCCGGAACAGGCGATATGCCATCAAAAAACACAGGGCGCCCAACAACATAATGGCCAGCGTAAGGAACACTTCTGCCCAGTACGTTTTTTCATTCACCCATTTCAGCTTTGTTGTGAGCGTATATACATGTAATATTCCCAAGCCCAGAAAAAACAGCTGGAACATAAGAAACAGCTGCGTGTTACTTTCCAGGAAATCAAACCATGACATCAGGCCGACAACAGCAAAGCCGGCAGCATACAACAGAATATAGTAAACAGTAGGCTTTGTAAAGGGTTTGAAGCTGCCCCTGATCCTGGATACAATCAGCCCCATAATGACAGACATGCTTATGAAGCTTATCCCAAGGTAAGGCAATGCTGATTTTAAAGACGGTGAAAACCAGTTTTCCATTTATTGATTTCTTTCTCTGCTTTAAAATAAAAAAATCCGTTTTACATAACTGAAGAATATCCTAATATCACTTCGCTATCTTCATCAAAGGTCATTCCGGTTGTTTGCGGGCTTACCAGTATTTCAACTTCAATATCTGCTTCAACGGGTGCAAAATAATTATTAAAGGTCTGAATAAGGATATCCTTTTCCCTGTCATTAATAAAATCACTTATTTTTCCTTTCTTCAGCGGGCCGATCTTATAATGAAGCACGGGATAATCCTCCATAAATTCCGTTCCGCAAACCATATAATCACCCAAGGGCTGTGCCCCCAGTCCGCTGTCCCCCCCAAGGCCTTCCACGTCTGCTACATCAATTACTTCCGGCTCTTTCCGTATGATCTGCACATGTTCATTCAACAGGGTCTTAAGACAGGATTCCATAACCGGTAAATTGCCACTGATCTCATGGGCATAAGGCAATAATAACAAAAATGAAGCCGCTTCATGTATTTTAAGCGTAGGCGGCAATCCCCAAAAATCTAAAAAGTACTTGGTAAGGATCTTACTTTTTAGAATGTCCAGCAAATTGATCTCTTCTTTTTCCAGGATCATTTGCTGATAGAAGAATTCATTTTCAAACGGCTGGAAAAATTTACGGACGCCTGCTTCCTTTGTAAGGTTCTTTTTGTACCGGTCAATCATCTCCGCCACACCGGCACGCTGTCTGAACTCGCTTGTTTCCGGCTGGTGAAACAAGGCTTCGGGAAGCATATCATAAAAACCGGGGCGCGACAGCTTTACTTCCAGAAAAGTACGATACCAGTCATCCTCTATAACATTGGCATCAAAAATATCCTTTACAAATTCCCTGTAGAAAAAACCACTGTTCCTTACTACATGGCTTTGTTCAGGGAAACCGTTCTCCAATGCATGATTCAGCAAGACCTCTGCTTTTATATCAGCCGGTCTTTCCTGCAACAGCTGCAACAGATCATATATTTTTTCTTCCTTCTTCATTGTTTAAAACCCCGGTGCCTCTTTTATAAAAACCCTGTAGGGAATAAAGGCCATTGACCGCTCTGTTAACTGAGCCGCCAGCTCTTTTTCCCATTGTATTATCTCGCCCTTTTCCTGTGCCTCAATAAATTCTTTTCTTCTTACAGCAACAAGAACGTCAATGGTTTTCATAAAGCCTTTGGTGGTTTCGGGTGAAACCATAAAGCCCTTTTCCACTCTTACATCCTGCACTATACTGCCCAAAAATAATTTGCAGTAAAGAATGATGTCATTCCTGCTCATGACCCTGTCTTTGGAAAGCAGCGCATATTTATAGGCCACCACACTATCCGTCTGGCTCAGCCTGTTTTTACCGTTTTGTGTATTTGTCAATAAAAACACTGAAGAATGATTGACCGAACCCGTTTTATACGGCTGCAAACGCGTGCCGGGCCGCAAACCATTCGCCGCATATCCATTCGTACTCCAATACTCTATATACAAAAACCGGGAATGGGTTTGTTTCTGGTTCCTTACCATGAGGTAAGGAGTGTAAGCAGATTGATGCCCTGTGTTTTCGCCCACCAGCTGCTCTATCTTGGTAATGGATTGCTGCAGGGTTTTTATTTCCTGGGAAATAAGATCCTTACCCAGCTTTGAAAATGCAGCACTCTCGTCCCGCAGTAGCTGAACAAGGTTTTCAATTACCACAGTAGCATCCCTTTCGTCAAAACGGCCGGCTCCCCCGTTACGCAGCAGGATGCTCATTTTGCCGGTATCCTCTTCTGTATTTTGCCGGGCATGCAGCAGCCGCCCTGTCTCATCTGTAATTTCGCCCAGATCATAGAACTGATCATCGCCGGTAAGCAATGGAATTACATTGATCATTTCCTGAATGCGATAGGTAATTTCATGCAGCCGCCGGTTCACAACAGGAAAGCAATTCGAAAAAACGCTTACATCTTCCAGCATGGTACTGGTAATATTTTCAGGGAAGCTTATTTTTATCCAGCATAGCGGTTCATTAACGGCCTGTAAGATCCGGGGTCCGAAAACTGCTTTTATTTCACCGGGTACTTCTTTTTCCCCTGCTGCATATTGCTGCATAAGAGGGTCCTTTATGCTCACAAAGGCTTCCTCATATAATTCGTTCACCAGTTTTATATAACGGGTAGTGGCATTCGCTTCCTGCTGGATCAGCTGTGCGGCATACCAATCAGGATTGTTGTTAGCACTTACATTATAGCCTT
>DASVMC010000428.1:0-1975 GCA_036384555.1 Niabella sp.
CGGAATGCGAAAAAGGTAATCAGGCGGAAAATCAAAAAAAGCCCCCCAAGGACAATCCCCATATGAATCACCCACAGGATGGTCTTGGGTATTTTAAGTTTCGCTAACATCAGGATGCAAACTTAGTTAAAAGTTCACAGGTGGCTCCTGTTTCAGGCGGATACAGGAGCAACAGGGGGCTGTATCCCCGTCAGTTTTTTACTTTCCGGCCTTTTATACCGGAGACCTGCTAATCCCTTACTTTTGCCAGATGGGTGGATTCCTGTATATACCTTTTCCGGACTGGTGGGTAAAGCCAGACCGGTGGTTGTTTGAGCTCATTAATGTAAAGCTGGCCAACCCGTTTTTGGATGGGCTGATGCCTGTATTCAGGAATCCGTTTGTATGGGCCCCCTTATACCTGTTTATTGTAGCATTCGTGTTGTTGAATTTTAAAAAGCAGGGCGCCTGGTGGCTGTTGCTATTTATCTGTACTGCTGCAAGCACTGATCTGGTAGGCGTGCATGCGTTTAAAGATGTTTTTGAGCGGCTGCGGCCCTGCAGCGATCCAGCAATGGAAGGACATATAAGAATGTTACTGGGGCGCTGTTCCGGCGGCTTCAGCTTTGTTTCTAACCATGCTATTAACCATTTCGGTATCAGTACCTTCTTTTTTGTCACTTTTCGCTCATTTTTTAAATATGCCTGGGTACCGCTTGTTTGGGCCGGTATTATTGGCTATGCCCAGGTTTATGTGGGGGTTCACTATCCTTTTGATGTATTGGGAGGAATGCTCTTGGGTGCCCTCATCGGTTTCTTTTGGGGCAACCTGTTCAATAAAAGATTTGGATTTATTATCTTCGATAAGCAATCAACCGTATTAGATTAATGGAATTATTCATAATAGCCTTATTGATTTTACTCAATGGACTATTTTCAATGGCTGAAATAGCCCTTGTATCAGCCCGGAAAGCACGATTAGAAGCGCAGGCAGGTAAGGGCGATAAAAAAGCAGAAGAAGCGCTTAAACTGGCAAACCATCCGGATGTTTTTCTTTCCACAGTTCAGATAGGCATCACACTTATTGGTATTTTAACCGGTATTTATTCGGGAGAAAAAATAACAGGTTATATTGTCGGGTTCCTGCAAAAATTTCCGGCATTAGCTCCCTACAGTAAAGGCATTGCCACCACTTCCGTAGTGATTATCATTACCTATTTTACCCTCATTTTTGGAGAACTGGTACCAAAACGGATCGGTCTTTCCAACCCGGAAAAAATAGCCAAGTTTGTGGCGCGGCCCATGAGGTGGATCAGCGTGATCACCTATCCTTTTATCTGGCTGCTTACCAAATCCAGCGGATTGATCGGGAAGCTCCTGAATATCAAAACAGAAGATAACCAGGTTACGGAAGAAGAAATAAAAGCAATGATCAGCGAGGGCACGGAACAGGGTACACTGGAAGAAACCGAGCAGGAGATCATTGAGCGGGTTTTTCATTTGAGCGACAGGAACATTACTTCTTTAATGACCCATCGGAGCGATATTGTTTGGTTTAATGTGGATAATACCGAAGAAGCAATCCGTGAAAAGATACTAAAGGAACCGCACTCTATTTATCCCATTTGTGATGGGGAAATTGACCATATAAAAGGGGTGATTTCTTTAAAAGACCTTTACACGAATAAGGATACCGTTCCCTTCAGAGAGCTGATGCGGCCGGCGCTTTTTGTTCCTGAAAATAATACCGCATTCAGGGTAATGGAAAAATTCAAGGAATCGCAGCTGCACTCCTGCTTTATTGTGGATGAGTATGGGAGTGTGCTGGGGATGATTACGCTGAATGACATTTTGGAAGCCATTATTGGTGATATGCCGGAAGAAAATGAGGATGATTACGAAATTATAGAACGGGAGGATAGCACCTTCCTGGTAGATGCGCAGATCCCTTTTTATGATTTTCTTTCTTACTTTGATAAGGCCGAATGGATGAACG
>DASVMC010000429.1:0-1885 GCA_036384555.1 Niabella sp.
TTTTTAAACCCGGCGTGCAATTGCGCATACGTATAATGAATAGAATGGTTTAATTCATAGGCGGCTACCAGCAGTCCTGTGTAAGCCGCATTCATCCGCTGATTAGGCGTACCGTGATGGTCCGGCGATGCATACAAATAATCGCCCGAACAGTAGATAGCGGTATAATAGGTCTGCAGCTGACTCCAATACATCTGTTTCTGAAGACCCAGGTAGTAACCAGACATATAATCAGCTTCCAGTTCTCTCTGGGAGTTATTTGCATAATCGTTCCACCCCAGCACAAATTGTACACGGTGCCCCCACTCGTGCGCCAGCACTCCGTCCACAGGCAGCGGGGAGACTTCCGTAGGAGATAGCACGCTGAACTGTTCTACCAGATAATTAAACATCTGAAAACCGAAATAGATCTTCCCATCGGTGGTGGCATAGGCATTACGGAAGTTAAAGGCGGGCTCATACAGCACATAAACAGTTGCCGGTATCTGTAGCCAGAAAGCCCGCTGGTTTTTAACCTCATTCGCAAAAAAGGTATTATTCTGGGCATTGTTAAAATCATATACCCCTGCTTTGCCCAGTGTACCCGAATTACTATAGCCGGCCGCATAACCCAGGCAGCCATTAAAATCTTTAGGAGCTGCAACATCCTGCTTATTCTTTGAGCAGGCCGCCAAAAGAAAAACAACGATCAGGAACAAAGAGAGCTGCTTTTTCATACATTGATTTTTTCCATACAAAGTTGAAAAAGCTATACCACAGGAACAATCCCGTTAAACAGGGTATTTTTGATCTACCCGTTTCCGGGTAGAAAATCAGAGTAATCCGTTTTCCACGGCGGTTTTAATAAGCGTGGCCGTATTGTTTGCTCCCAGTTTCCGCATGAGGTTCTTGCGGTGTGTTTCTGCGGTAAGCGGGCTCATAAAAAGCAGTCCGGCGATCTGCGCAGTGGTTTTTCCATCAGCAATGTGCAGCAGGAGCTCCTTTTCCCGGCGGGTCAGTTTGGGCAACGCGGCTCTGTTGCCTGGCTGTTCCGGTAGTGTGAGCTTTTGCTGGATATCGGCCCCCAGGTACATACCGTTATTGCATACAGTATCAATAGCCGTCATCAGTTCCTCTGCACCGGCTGTTTTGGCTATATAGCCGGATGCACCATTCTGTATCATCCGCGCCACACCGCTCCGTTCATAATGTGTGCTCAATGCCAGGATCTTTACAGCCGGGAAATCGTTCCTGATCCTTTTACACAACTCGAATCCATTGATTTCCGGAAGGTCGATATCCAGAAAAACAAGATCAACCGCAGGTTGCTTTTTTAAATAGGCCAATGCATCTTTTCCATGTGTAAATGCAGCGGCCACCATTATACCTTCCCGGTTTTGAAACAGCGCTTTTAAACCTTCCAGCACCATCGGATGATCATCGATCAGTAATAATTTCTTCGTTGTCATTTTTTACTGGTGCCCAAAACACCTTCTTCGTTTATAAAAAAATCTTTTGATCTGTTATTGACTTTTACCGTAATACGGACCGTTGCGCCCTGCCCGGGCTCAGATTCAATAACCATCTGTCCGTTTAAATAACTGACCCGGTTCCGCACATTTAGCAACCCCACCCCTTCAGCCGGTTCTGCCCTATCTTTAAACCCGACCCCGTTATCTTCAACTGTAACCAATATTGTATCCGCCTCCTGCATACAATCAACTATGATCTCACTGGAATCGGCGTATTTCAGGGCATTATTCAGCAATTCCTGTATGATCCGGTAAATGATCAGCTGCTCATTTTGTGACAAGCTTTTATCAATATTACTGCTGTAAAAATGGATGCTGGTCCTGCCGGACTGAAGGCTGTCGCACAAATCCCTGAGTGCCGCATCCAGCCCGAA
>DASVMC010000430.1:0-2293 GCA_036384555.1 Niabella sp.
GGATAAGGATAAAAATAGTCATCCATGTGAATACCATCGATATCGTACCGGCGAACCAGATCTTTTACCACATCAATTACGAACTGTTGTACCTGTTTGTTGGAAGGATCAAAATAACGGGAAGTTCCGTATGTTATAAACCAATCGGGCCGTTTACGGATCAGGTTATCCGGTGCTATGGATGAGGATCCAATCCTGAATTCTGCCCGGTAAGGATTCAGCCATGCATGAAATTCCATTCCCCGTTTATGAGCCTCCTGGATCATGAATGCCAGCGGGTCGTAAAAAGGTGCGGGCGCTTTTCCCTGTACGCCTGTCAGCCATTCGCTCCAGGGTTCATAAGGGGATGGATAAAAAGCATCTCCGCTGGGACGCACCTGTACAATAACCGCATTCATCCCATTGCGTTTATGCATATCCAGTTGCCGGATAAATTCATCCTTTTGCTGTTGAACAGTAGCATGTTTAGGTGGCCAGTCAATACCTAAAACAGTAGCGATCCATACACCCCTGAACTCATATTCGGGGCTTTGGGCATCAGCGCTTTGATAATAAAAAGAAAATAATAGAAAATAAACAAAGACTAAACGGATCCGTTTCATAGTATACAAATGTAGCCCAACAAATCCTTAATAAAAAAACCGGTTGTTATCGTGCAATTTATCCAGTATCTGGCTGGTTTCCTCTGCTTCATCCGGGGAAATGGCATTGAACAGTTCGGCGATCCGGTCTTCAATTCCATCCAGTGTTGCCAGTTTTTCAAGCCCTTTATCCGTAATAACCACATCCACCAAACGATTATCAGCAACATTGATGTTTTTTGTAACCAGTTCTTTAGTGACCATGCGATCCACAATGCGGCTCGTATCACTCATACGGTCCGTCATCCGTTCCCTGATTTGCAGGGTAGATAAAGGTTTTGGAAAGCTCCCTCTGAGAATTCTTAAAATATTATATTGCTGAATAGTGAGGTCTTCTTTTTTAAAATGCTGCTTTAAAAAAGATTCCAGATAAGTTGAAGTAAACAAAAGATTTAATGCCAATTTATGATAACTGCTTTTAAAATGGCGCTGGTTTAATTTCTCCTGAATAGACATAAGGCTTCTTTTTAGTTTCTTTGCCTGGAAAGCACCGTTCTCCTGTTTGGAGACAAAGAAACAGTTCTGTTATGAAATTTATAAAAAAAAACAATAATGGCAAAAAAACTAGATATTATTTTTATAAATGAACTATTTTATAAATGAAAACTAATAAAATTATTTATATGTTAAAAAAAATTAATTATGAAATTAAAACCTTTAGGAAATACAGGCTGGCAGGTTTCTGAATTGTCATTCGGATGCATGTCTCTTAAAAGCAGTGCTCTTCCGGAATGTGAAAAGTTAATAAAGCATGCAGTTGATGCCGGGATCAATTTTTTTGATACGGCCGATCTTTATGAAAAAGGCGGGAATGAAAAACTGGTAGGTCAGGCGCTGAAGCCGGTCCGAAAAGATATTTTCCTGGCTACAAAAGCCGGCAATCAATGGCGGGCGGATGGTTCCGGCTGGGACTGGAATCCGCGGCGGGACTATATTTTAAGCTGTGCCGAAGAGAGTCTGAAACGGTTGCAGACCGATTATATTGATCTGTACCAGCTGCATGGCGGCACGATTGAAGACAACATCGATGAAACCATTGAAGCGTTTGAATTACTGAAACAACAGGGAAAGATCCGGCATTATGGTATCAGCAGCATCCGGCCCAATGTGATCCGGGAGTACGTGGAACGCTCTTCCATTGAATCGGTAATGGTGCAGTATAGTTTGCTGGACCGGCGGCCGGAAGAGATGGTACTTCCTTTATTGGATCGGCATGATAAAGGAATATTGGTAAGGGGTGCGCTGGCGCAGGGACTACTGATCAACAAACCGGCGAAAGAATACCTGGGTTACGGTGAGGCAGCAGTACAGCGCTTACAGGAGGCCATCGGGGAATTTGCCGGTCAGTACACACCGCAGCAACTGGCCGTGCAATATGTACTGCGCAACCCGGCCATTACCAGTGTGGTAGCAGGCATCCGTACCGGCGGGCAGCTGGAAGAATTGTTGATGGCGCTGAAGCCCGTAGAAAATGCAGTGCTTAAGCAACTGTCCGGTTGCCTGGAGCCGTTATTGTATACGCAACACCGATAATAAAAAAACAGGTAAATATTTCTTTTTCAAATAAAAATATCCTTATTTTTGCAGCCCTCAATCGCGTTGTGCAATTGGGAACAAATTCCTCCTTAGCTCAGTTGGTTAGAGCATCTGAC
>DASVMC010000431.1:0-4014 GCA_036384555.1 Niabella sp.
AGAAGGTAGAATTTTATCTGGCGAAGCAATTTGATGAAAACGCGAGAGTGCAATTTCACATTGAGAATCCAGCGATAGAGGATATGTTGAAGAAATTCGAGACTGAGGTAGATGATGGTATAAAAACCAAAGCTGAACATAAAGGAGATGGGATGCAACGTGCAGTAATGCTCGCTATAGTCCAAGCGTACGCAGATTATCGAAAAGAAAAAGGAATAGCACGAAACTTTACATTCTTGATTGATGAAGCGGAATTACATCTACACCCAACTGCTCAACGGGCGCTTAAATCGGCGCTTCGAGATATTGTTCAAAACGGCGGACAGGTTTTTATCAACTCTCACTCTTCAATTTTTGCAAATGAAATATTCGATAATCAAAAAATATACAGGGTCGATAAGGAAGATGGTATTTCCGAACTATTAGAAATCGCTACAGAACAAGATCAACTGGACTCAATTTACCAATTACTTGGAGGTAGTCCGCAAGACATACTCTTACCAAGTAACTTTTTAATAGTTGAGGGGCAAACGGAGTTCGTCTTGTTGAAAGGACTAATTGAAAAAATTTTTAAAGACAACAAAAAATGCTCCGCAATAAAGGTAATATTCGCCCGAGGTGATCACGAGAAGCATAAAGACATCTATCATTGCATTCACCAATGCTACACACCGTTACTGACTAATGGAATATATCGAGACAAGGTGGTTTTTTTACTGGACAAATTAGATCCGGCAAAAAAGAAATCTTACGATATGTTCAAACAAGCACACAACTGGCTTATTGACGAAATTCATATTCATGAACTACCAGTTGAGGCTATTGAGATGTATTATCCCACGGCCTTTCGTAAAACACATGAAGAAGTAAATCAAATGAAAGGAAATAAGGACAAGGTGAATCTTGCGTTATCAGTTGTTGAGTCAATCACTTCCGAGGAAGAGTTTAAAAAGGAAATGCCAGTGATATACAATGCACTACAGAAAGCGATTGAATTAGCATACGAATAAATAATATAAAATGGCAGACTGTATTGAATGCGGCAGTTTTACAAAATTTAATGGAGGCCTTTGCCTCTCTTGTTATCACAGTCAAAAAGACACTGCCAATAATGGCGATGATCTCAACTTAGGATTAAACAACAAAGAGTATGCCTATCACTATGGAATGATTAAGGGAAGAATAGCAGAGACTCTAATTCAAGAGTTATTGCACAATCCAATTAAATTGACCCAGTAATTCCGGCGCAAACTGACCCACTTTTTTCCTGGCAAAGATTTTCCAAAACACACTGATCAGATGTCTGTCATCGCTGCATAAGATATACCATCTTTATCCTAGTACTGCTCTCTTAAAGTTAACGATCACTGTCCGCTTTCACAACAACTCTTTACTGTTCAATACAATGCTTCTGCAGCAATGATCGTATCAATGTATGCATGTGTTCAGTGCTGTATGATTGAGGATCGGATTCAATGACCGAGGTCATTGAATTTTTGAATCGAAGAAAACTGTTTTAACAATTGAATAAACTGGGTCAATTTGAAGCGGATAAAGTGGGTCAATTTCAACCGGATGAAGTGGGTCAAGCCAATTCGGAATCAATTGATCAATGCGATCGGATTTTGCACCTACTTTAACGTCATTTTGAATTTCTTTGGAGATACGCCCATTACTTTTTTAAATACACGCGAAAAGTGATATTGATCATCGTATCCAAGCTGATGGGCAACCTCTTTGATCTTATTATCACCTTCCTGCAGTAACTGGCTTGCCTTTTGAATTTTCAAGGAAGTGAACAAATTAGACGGGGAATATTTGGTTGCCTTTTTGAACAAGGCAGACAGGTGTGATACGGAGAGGTTTGCAGCAGACGCAAAATCTTCGAGCGTCAGGTTTTTGTGCAGGTTCTTTTTCATCAGTTCGATCACGGGTTGAATAGGACTGCTTGCTTTATCAACGGGTTTAAGTTGAACCTGTTTGAAGGAGGTCAGGAACGCGTGCAGGCTATAATTGGCATAAATGATATTTTCAGTATTGTTCATGAACTCAAGATGGTAAAGGATATCATCGAACAACATTTGCCGGATAGGGGAAGGCGAAACGGTTTGCGGCGCAGCCGATTTGCGAGGCAATAAAAAATGGCACAAACTGTCTGCCTGCTCGCCGGTAAAATGTACCCAGCAAATACTCCAGGGGGTTTTGTCTGACGCACCATATTCATGCGGTATTCCTTTGGGCAGTATAAAGTATTGATTGGCTTTTACGGAGAATTGCTTTTTATCTACGCTAAACCAGCCTTCACCTTCCATACAATAGATAAGAACATGTTGCGCGCAGCCTTTCGGCCGCTCCCGGTTATGCTTAAGTGCGTGGGGGTAAAAGCCGATATCGGTTATATAGAGGTTTCGACAAAGTATATTGGTTGCGGAAAGCCTTCTTTTCACTTCGGGAAGGATACAGGATTGCTGTCCGGCAAAACCATCGGTTATCTTTTGGGCAACGACAGGGGTAAGCATATTGTCCATTACTGTTAAAGGGATTACCTAAGGTAAATAATAAAAGAGTTAGTAAAATCGTAAATTAGGCATAATAATAATGTCCATCATTTTCTTAGTTTTCTCCATTGTTTTCAAACTTACAATGCTTAACCTTTGTTTCACATCAAGCATTGCCATATGCAAAACAACGGGACGAGACTCAATCACCGGTTCATCCTCCAGGTATCTTTTATCTCAGCCCTGGGAGGCTATTTGTTTGGATTTGATTTTGCCGTTATAGCGGGTGCATTACCTTTTTTAAAGCAACAGTTTCAATTGAATGAATACTGGGATGGGTTTGCAACTGCGTCTCTTGCGATCGGCTGCATGGTGGGTTGTTTGTTTGCCGGACGGGTTGCGGATAAATATGGCCGCAGGCCGGGCCTCATGATAGCTGCCGGGATTTTTTTGATTTCTTCCCTGGCGATGGCTTTTGCGCCAAGCAGAATGTTTTTCATTTGCTGCCGCCTGATAGCCGGTATAGGTGTGGGTATGGCTTCAACCTTATCTCCATTGTATATCGCCGAAATTGCACCGGCTCAATCCCGCGGGCGAATGGTTGCGATCAACCAGCTGACCATCGTGCTGGGAATACTGATCACTAATATTATTAATTACCTGCTGCGCAACCAGGGGGTTGATGCCTGGCGGTGGATGGTTGGTTTAGGCGCGGTTCCTTCCGCCTTGTTTTTGACAGGGGTTTACTGGTTACCGGAAAGTCCCCGATGGTTGCTGACCGCAGGTCAGGATGCTAAGGCGCGCGCCATTTTATCAAAAATTGGCGGCCACAAATATGCGGAAAGCATTTCAGCAAAAATTGCAGCAACCCAAACCCCTGCTGTCAAAGTAACCTATTCAGATCTCTTCACCAGGGCTATTTTCCCGGCTTTGATCATCGGAATGACCCTCGCTGTCTTCCAACAGTTTTGCGGCATCAATGTAGTATTCAATTTTGCGACGACCATCTTTGAAAGCGTTGGCTTTACACAGGATGATCAGTTAAAGCAAACCATCTTTATCGGCATTGTGAACCTGGTGTTTACGATCGTTGCAATGTGGAAAGTGGATAGATGGGGAAGAAAGCCCCTTATGCTCATCGGTTCAGCGGGACTGGCCATCTTATACGTGATGAGTGCCATACTGCTCCAGGAAAAATCAGGTATGGCCGCCTGGACATTGCTCGGCTGTATTGCAGTGTATGCCATGTCGCTGGCCCCGGTTACCTGGGTATTGATCGCAGAAATATTTCCAACCGCGGTCAGGGGAATGGCAGTATCGGTTTCGGTACTCGCGTTATGGCTGGCTTACGCCATCCTCGTTTTCACTTTCCCGATACTCGCGAGCAAACTCGGAACATTCACGCCGTTTTATATATATGCAGGTATCTGCGTTCTCGGATTCTTTTTCATTTACCGCAAAGTGAAAGAAACGACCGGGCGTTCTCTCGAAGACATTGAAGATACAGGCATGATTG
>DASVMC010000432.1:0-3370 GCA_036384555.1 Niabella sp.
TAAGATTGGTGAAAGCTGTGGCAAAAAAGATATCATTGCCTTTAACGCCCTGTAGGAAAATATTCAGGCTAAAATTTTTATAGGAAAAATTTGAATTGAACCCGAATTCAAAATCAGGGTATGGCGTACCAAGTATTACACGATCCAGGGGTGTGATGCTACCGTCCTTGCTTACATCCACAAATTTTATGTACCCGTTCTCATCCAGCCCGTCTTCCTTGTAACCATAAAAAGCGCCCAGCGGCTGGCCCACCCTTGCAATATTATATCCCGGTAATCCGGAAGTCTGCCCTACAGTAACGATATCGCTTCCTCCGGCTATTTCAACCACCTTATTTTTATTCATGGAGAGCTGAGCGGCAACATCCCATTTAAAGCCACCGGTGAAAATATCGGCGTTGACTGCAAATTCAACACCCTGGTTCTGGATCTCGCCAAAGTTTTGAAGAATATACCCAAAACCTACTGATGGCGGCAATGGCACGGATGCCAGGAGATCGTGTGTATTTTTCTTATAGTAATCAAAAGTAAAGCCTACACGGTTGTTGAGTATACCAAGGTCTAGCCCCAGGTCCAGTTCATTACTGGTTTCCCATTTCAGCTGGCTATTCGCAATCCCGGATGGCGCATACCCCACACTTTCTGTATTCCCGTTATAAATATATTTCACGGGTGACAACCGGTCAAGAGATTGATAGGGCGAAAGTGCGGTATTTCCGGTAACGCCATAGCTTGCCCTGAGTTTGAGGTTATTGATAAAGGCCAGATGCTCTTTCATAAACCGTTCCTCCGATATTCTCCACGCCAATGCCCCGGAAGGGAACAGCCCCCATTTATTGTCCTTTCCAAACCGGGAAGATCCGTCAGAGCGGATACTGGCCGTCACAAAATACCGGTCCAAAAAAGAATAATTTACTCTTCCCAAACCCGAAATCAGGCTCCATTCCGAAATATCCGAAGAAGGTGGATTGATCGTTTCTGCTGATCCCAGGTTGTAATTCTCGGTATTATTATTGGTAAATCCTGAAACCGAAATCCCGGTATTCCGCGTCATATAGGTCTGGTACGTAAAGCCCCCGGTAGCGGTCAGCTTATGTCCCCCGGAAAATGACTTTTCATAAGTCAGCACCTCCTCGTTCAAAACAGAGTTCCAGTAGGTACTGCTGTTCGAGGCGCCGCCACGGTCATTAGGATATATGATCGGGGTAAACTGGTCATTGATCGCATTCTCATATTCCAGGCCGATCCTTGATACAAAAGAAAGTTCCTTTGATAATTTAAAAGTAAAGGCATTATTCAGCAATATGGTATTTGCAAGCGTCCGGTTCTTATAAGGCTTTGCCCACAACATCGGATTTCTCATATCGCCCGGATCTGTAAACGGATAGGCTTCTCCTATCCGCACCGGTAGCCCGTTCTCATCATAAATCGGACTGGTTGGAGGAGCAGACAGGGCGCCCGACAATAGATTATTGCCTCTTCTGCCGTTATCCACGGGCACCGTATATTGTTCCCTTCTTGATAAATTAAGATTCACTGCCACTTTTAGCCAGTTCTTAATTTCATGATCAAGGTTCAGCCGGAAAGACCCCCTCTTTACACCAGAATTGATAATGATGCCCTGCTGGTCATAGTAATTCCCCGACATTGAATAGTTGGTTCTGTCATTCATCCCGGAAAAACTCAGCGTATGGTTTTGAACAGGTGCATTCCTGAAAATAGCATCCTGCCAATTGGTTCCGGCGCCCTGTATGTCATCCAGATTAAAATAGGGCGCCTTGCCGTCATTTTTCAAAAATTCATTGACCACTGTTGCATACTGCCGGGCATCCAGCATGTCAAACCGTTTAGCCGTTTGCTGGATCCCGTAATAACTATCCACGCCTATTTCATTCCGGGCCCCGCCCCGTCCTCTTTTGGTGGTAACCATTACAACGCCGTTGGCACCCCGTGCACCATAAATAGCGGTTGCAGAAGCGTCTTTCAGGATATCAATGGTCTCTATATCGGCCGGGTTCAGGAAATTGATCCCTCCTGCAATAGGAAATCCATCCACCACATATAACGGATCATTACTACCGATCATGGAATTTCCACCCCGTACCCGCACCTGAACCCTGGACCCGGGCGCACCGGAATTATGGGCCACAGATACACCGCTTGCTCTTCCCTGCAGCGCTTCCCCGATATTATAAACAGGAACAGCCTGCAGGTCTTTATTAGAAACCTGGGCCACCGACCCTGTAAGGTCTTTTTTACGTTGTGTACCATACCCTACCACTACCACTTCATCCAGCTTGTTCTCTTCCTTATGCAGCCGGATGCCGGCGATTTCTTTATCCTTTACTGAAATTTCCCGGGTTGCATATCCCACAATTGAGATAACCAGCACCGCATTATCATTGGTTACTTTAATAGCAAAGGAACCATCTTCCCCGGTTGTGGTTCCATTGGTGGTTCCTTTCTCAACAATATTTACTCCGGACAAAGGCATTCCGGCTTCATCGGTCACCACTCCTTTTACGTTTAAAGAAACGGTTTCACTGGGGTATCCTACAATCACCACCATACCGCTGTTCATCTTTTTATAGGAAAGAGAAGAGTTTTGAAGCAGCTTGTCCATGACATCATCAATGGTTGCCCTTTCGGCATAAATATCTATTTTCCGGCTGTTTAATTCCGCATTATCATTATAGAAAAATCGGTACTGATACCGGCTTTCAATATATTTTATTACAGAAACAATGGTCTTTTCCTTCAGGTCAAGATCAATCTTCTGCTGAGAGCGCCCATCCAGCGCAAAAACCTGCAGGGAACTGAACAGAATGAATAAAACGGAGAGATTCATTATCAGAAAAAATTTCGCACATAACAACCCTAACCCACCTGTAGCAGGGCAATCACTTTTTTTCATACATTTGAGTTTGAATTAATAATTGATACCAGCAAATTGCATTTTGCAATTTTTCAATTGTTTAATTTAAGTGGAGATGTAGCAGCATCTCCACTCTTTATTTTCATATCCGCATAGGCTTTTTTTTAGTTATTAAAATTTGATTATCGAATAATTATAGAATCGTTCTCCATCTGGTACTGGATGCCTCCTGATAGTTTAAAAGATTCCAGCACTTCTCCCAGCGTTTCTTTATCTATTTTTCCGCTGAACCGCATTTCACCAACCGCCGGAGACGTCAACAGGATCCTGACTCCATACCATTTTTCAAGCATCAGGATAATCGCTTTTAAGGGCTGCTGATCAAAATGGATCTTGTCTTTTAACCATTGCGTTTCTAAAAAACCTGAATCGATCGCATTGGGAAGCACCTTGCTGATTGCGATCTCTGGCGTTGCTTCAGATGCTTTTTTTGCA
>DASVMC010000433.1:0-3926 GCA_036384555.1 Niabella sp.
ATACATGCCAACAGCCGTACTGAATTCAGGCAGACTTTCAAGGTATACCTGTCTGTAACCCAGTTCCCGTGCTGATTCCAGGCACCTGGTAAACAATTTTTTTCCAATCCCTTTTCCCCTTGCTGCCGCTGATAAATAAAATTTCACCAACTCTGCGCAGGCTTCGGGCAAATCTTCTGTGGGGTATATGCCGCAACAACCCAATAAGGCACCGTCTTGTTCTGCAACCCATAAAACGGCGTCCTGCGTTTTAAATAGTTCGTTTAAACGATCTGTTGTAGGATCTTCGAATACGGTATTTTGGGTAGGGGCCCTGAACTGTATAAAAGCATCCCGGATAATGCCGGCTAATTCAGTATTATCTTTTTCTTCCACCTGTCTTATTATTGCCTCACTGCTCATCCTGCAAAGATAGCGGAACGGTATATTCAATTATCTGCCGCTTGCCGCGATCATTGCCCTCAGCATTTCGGTAAAATGCGTGTTGTCATTTAATGCTTCCAGGGTAATGTGCATACGGTAACGCCAGTAATGATGCGGGTCTGCCGGAATATTGATACGCTCTTCGTCAGGATCCGGTCTTCTGATGGTTTCGTCGGTGCCCATCAGGTCCTGTATCTGGCAGATAGCCCACATGGCCGGTGATTGCAAATGCTGCCGGATGATTTCCTTATTGATCCAGGCTTCGCAGTACAGAGGCGCTTCTCCGGGCAGGCGCAGGAATTGGTTGTAAAAAATCTGTGTAACCGCGCGGTCTTCCTCCCACCATCCCCGCAGGGTACTCATATCGTGGGTGGAAGGAGAAACAACGGATAAATAGGGCGCATGGGCCGGATCAAAGAACTGTATACCGGATTGTTTCGGCATACGCTGTATTTCCAGGCTCAAAATACCCAGCTCTTTCATTACTTCAGGAACGCTGGAAGGTACCAGTCCCAGGTCTTCCCCGCAAATAAGCATATTGGTCGCCGCTTTTAACGCAGGGAGCTTTTTGAGGGATTCTTTTTTCCAGTACTGGTCCTGTCTTCTGAAATAATAGTCATTATACAGCGCCTGCAGCTTTTCCTGCTGCTCCTGGGGCAATGCACGGAAGGACAGGGTCTTATGCAGGTCAAATCTTGGATAATACAGTACGTCGTCATTACTCCTGTGCTTCAGGATCAGCCTGTTGGCATGCAATTGCAGCAGTGCCTGCTTCAAATGGATAAAGGCCTCTTTGTCTTCCTGCAGAAACCAGTTTTCAATTTTCCGTTGTGTATCAAATGCCGGCAGAAAAGAATAGTCAAACCCGTTCTCGGTAATAAAGAATTGTTTTTTTACAGCCTCTGTTGTTGCACCAAATAGTTCCTGTAATACGATTGTGTTAATGAACGGCTCGCAATAACGATCTTCACTGAAGGGAATGCCCCTGTCGTAAAACTCGTTTGCCAGGATGGGGATGCTGGGATCAAAGTAGCCCATAATCCCTTGTATTGCTTCTAACGGAATACTCCAGATGCGGAAGAAACCAAGAATATGGTCGATACGGAAAGCGTCAAAGTAGTGGCTCATCTGTTCAAACCGGCAGCGCCACCAGCCAAACTGGTCCTGCTGCATCTGCTGCCAGTTATACGTGGGAAATCCCCAGTTCTGCCCGTTAACGGCAAAATCATCCGGTGGTGCTCCCGCCTGGAGGCCCATATGGTATAATTCGGGCGCCACCCAGGTATCGCACCCGTAACGATAAACGCCAATGGGGATGTCTCCTTTTATCACAACGCCTTTTTTATGCGCATAGGCAACGGCATCCTTAAGCTGCTGGTGTAAGAGGTATTGGAGGAAACAATAAAAATCAACGACCGGGTTGTTTTTAAACAACGCAGCAATCTCCGGTTCCCTGTATTGTGTATGGGTCTTCCATTTGGAGTAATCGACCGTTTTATACTTATCCCGCAAATAACAAAATACGGCATAGGGCTGCAGCCAATGCCGGTTGGCAGTAAAGAACTGTTTGTACGCTTTTGATCTTAACTGCTGCCTGCCGTGTTGATCAAACAGCTTTTTAAGCGCTTTGATCTTTACTTTTAAAACGGCTTCATAATCGATTGCATCCAATGCATTTAACCGTACCCGTTCCTTTTCAAGTTCCCCGGAAAAATCTTCATCATTATCAGCTGTAATAGAATCAATGTTCAGGTAAATAGGGTGGAGGGCAAAAGCCGAAATGGCAGCATAGGGATAAGAATCGCGCCAGGTAAAAGTGGCGGTAGTATCATTAACCGGCAGAATCTGTATCAGTTTCAGCCCTGTATGCTGTGCCCAGTCGGCCAGCAGCTTCAGGTCATTGAACTCCCCGATGCCCATTCCTTTTTCGCTCCGGAGGCTGAATACCGGAATTGCAACACCTGCCCCGCGCCAGGTATTATTGGGAAGGCGGATAAAGCCGTCCTGGAAAATCACCTGTGTATTGGGAATAAATGGAAAGCTGCAGAGCCTGTTCCCGTTTTCTTCGTAACGGACCAGTTGCTGCTTTTGAGTATCATATACCCCGTATTTGTATTCAAAAGATAAAAGGTTTTTTGA
Source organism: Niabella sp. (assembly GCA_036384555.1). Lineage (GTDB taxonomy): Bacteria > Bacteroidota > Bacteroidia > Chitinophagales > Chitinophagaceae > Niabella. The sequence goes on from DASVMC010000433.1 coordinate 2,563, forward strand.
AAAAGAAAGGTGCGCACACCAGTTAGCACCACACCGCTTCATAATGACAGGCATATCCGTTTTCCAGTTGTGCAGTTCTTCCGTACTCCCTAAAAGACAGGGAACTTCGGCTTCTTGCAACAAGGGCGCTTTTAGGATAAAACTGTGCGATCTTTCAGGCGTGACCGGGGTAGCTGCAGAAGGCAGCAGTACTTCCCTGAAAGGGGCTGTATAAAAAGCATTTTCAACTTCGCCTGTTGCTATCCAGGTATCATAAAAAACAAGGATGCTTTCTGTTGTTCCGGAAAGGTTGATCAGGCGGCTGTTTTTTTGTTCATGGATCAGCTCTCCCTCCTTATCTCTGAAAGAATAGTAATAAGAAAGCGGTTCTTTAAGGGAACCCATATCCAGCTCCAGCTCAAGGCGCCAGTAATCATGATTATAATACTTCATCAGCAGCCCCTCCGCCGGATTTCCATTGCCCAGCTCCCTGCAATTCCCGCTGATCCATAAACTTTCTCCGTATTGGGTATGGAACCGGATATAAAACTGAATTTTCATGAATCTATTTTCTTTCAATGGCACTTAAAAATGGTTTAGTAATCGTTACGGAATCAAATTTTCATAAAGGTAATGTGTCGATAATACACATTCAAAAATATTTTCCGTTTTTGAGCAGTTTTTTTGACAGCCGGCAGTTATTTTACAGGAGAGGAGTTTTTTAGTATAAAACAGTTCCCTTATTTTTGTAAAAAATTTACAATGGCAGAAGGAACAAAGAATAAAGGTTTGATGTGGATATTGTTTTTTATTTCAACAGCAGCATTGCTCGTTGCAATTTTTACACACTGGCCCTGGCTGACATTACTACTGCCGTTTGTGACCACCTTTTTCGTAAAGGCGATGGATATTATTTAAGCTGTTTTGAAATAACAGGAAAGCTGTCCCGTAAAGGACGGCTTTTTTTGTGACCGTTTTTTCGTATGTATTTAATGTATATTGTTTTTAATACTGAACCGGGATCAAAAAATAGTTACGAAAGTGAGTTATAATCCAGGCCGATACTTTTTCGTATAATGCTGATTTGATAGCCGTTCAGGCCGATGAAACCGATCTGGGATTACTTCCGGTCAGTACAGCCACTGAAGGTACAGCCGTAGCTGGTGCCCGGATACCATTTAAGATAGTAATAATGAAGCTGCGGTCGTTAATAGAATTGATCCGGCTATTTCAGTTTGTAGGTTTCAGATGATTTTTGGACCCCAGCCTTTTGCTGGTTCCCGGCTGACTGTACAGAACACCCGTTTTTCAGGAAAAAGGCAGCCGCTGCCACAACAACGATAGCCAACAGGATCCATACCGTTTTATTGTTTTTGCCGGTAGGG
>DASVMC010000434.1:0-4464 GCA_036384555.1 Niabella sp.
TTAAATCCCCCTGGTTCAGATCTTCCAGGTCAGGCATGGCGTTTAAAAGCCCTTTTTTCTTTAACCCGCCGCTTATTAAAAACATATTATTCGCAGTACCATGATCGGTACCGTTACTGGCGTTCTGTGCTACCCGTCTTCCGAATTCTGAAAAGGTAAACAACAGTACATCTTCCATACGCCCGTTCTTTTTCAGGTCATCAGTAAAAGATTGTACGGCATCACTTAGCTGCGTAAAAAGCCTTTCCTGCTGGGCTTCCTGGCCTACATGTGTGTCAAAACTCCCCAGAGAAATATAATATACTTTTGTATTGATATCTGAAAAAATCAGTGAGGCAATTGTTTTCAATCCTTTACCCAGTTCCGTATTCGGGTAACTGCCTGCTGACGGATGCAGGCGGCTTTGCTTAAAGATATAGTCTGCAGATGACAGTGTTTCCGATAGTGTTTTATACAGATAATCTACCGGTTTTTCATCATGATGATCTGAGTGAAAATTCCGGTTCACTTCCCTGAAATACTTTTCATTAGCAGTGCCAAAAAGACGTCTGGGGTCTTTAACTGCCAACGCATTGTTTTGCTCCCCTTTCAGGGCAAGGCTTAATACATCATCAATTTCGAGGGCCTGAGTGGGTTTATCGCATCCCTGGCATTGAGCGTCCAGATACCTGCCGATCCATCCATTATTCCAATACTCACCGGCCTGGCTTGCAGAATGCCAGATGTCCATACTCCTGAAATGCGAGCGGTCCGGATTGGGGTATCCTACATTATTAAGGATGGCCATATGTCCTTCATCATACAGGGCCTTTAAAGAAATGAGCGCGGGATGCAGGCTTACTTCATCTGTCAGTGAAAGCGCTTTATCTTTTTGTACGCCTATACGGGGTCTGGATTTATAGTAAATATCATTACGAACAGGGATCACCGTATTTAATCCGTCATTACCACCGCTAAGCTGCACCACTACCACCACTTTATTACCAGGAGGAACAGCGGCGTCTGTTTCCAATGCTTTCAGGAATTTGGGCATCATTAATGACGCTGTTGCCAAAGAACTTATTTGCAGAAATTCCTTTCGCCTGATTAAGGGGCCGAAACTCTTTTTTCCCAGAAAAGAAGCGCTCTTTTTGTTCATAGTATTTGGAGTTAACACATTTGATATTCCGGAGTGCTCATCAGCTGAACCGTAACCGATCGGATGTATGCCTCCCTGTCTGATGCATCAATATATTTTGTAGCTACCTCATCAACCGTTGACGCATTTACCTGAAACAGGTAGCTGGAAATGGCTGGAAGAAGCGCCTCCCGTTTTATCTTATTAAACCGGGACACATACTGAGGCCAGTCTATTTTTGCATTAATTAAGCCAGCCCCTTTATTGCCCTTAACAGGTGGTTTGGAGATGTCCTGTCTAACCGGAATATTTGCCAGACCATCCGCTTTGCGACCCATCATTACATCATCATCCTGCTTGGGTTTTACGTTCAGCAAATCCTTATCATTAAACAACTGCGGAATCCTCAACCGCATCATTAAAGTACTACTGTCGATCCAGGACCTGCCACCGGGCCATCCTGCAACATTTGGCGGGTATAACAGTTGCTGCCCCAGGATCCGCTGCAGGTTCATTAACGCATTATCATTATCCAACCGCATAGGCACCATGCGTTGAATGCCTGCTAATAATTCCACGGGCGATTTAATGCGGCTGCCGATATTCTTTTCATCATAGAACCAGCCGGAGGTAAATATCCGGCTCATTAATTTACCAATATCATAATCTTTATAAAAGCCATCCGATAAATCCTTAACTATTGCTTTATCCACCTGTTCGTTTACAAAGAACCGGTAAATCTTTTCTGTTATAAACCGCGCTGTTTGCGGATTATCAGCAATAATGTCCAACACATCATCTCCGTCAAAATTCCCCTTTTTCCCCAGGAATGTTTTTGTTCCCTCATCATGCTGTCTTTTGATAAAATTAAAAACGCCCCTTGCATTGGCAGTCCATCCCGTAAAAGCCCGTGCGCCTTCCTTAATATCTGTTTCTGTATAATGACCGCGGCCTAATGTAAACAGTTCCATTACCTCACGCCCAAAATTTTCATTCGGATGTCCTTTTTTATTTTGCTGGTTATTGAGGAAATACAGCATGGATGCCGATTTTGACACTGCTTTCAGTAAACTTCTGAAATCACCCAGTGCATTTTCACGAAGCGCCTGAAGAAAAAGCTGGTTATAAAAAAGGTTGCCGTTACGGCTGGCAAAATGGCCATGCCAAAAAAAAGCCATTTTTTCGCGCAACTGTGCTGCGCTGCCAATCATTTCCTTTAACCAATATAAATTCAGCTCTTTTACAGCCTGCTGCTGTTTGCGGTTAAGCACTTTTCTGTCATCCGGGGTTCGTTTTGATCGCTTTACCGGATCCATATAATCTTCGTACAACTCCAGCAATTCATCACTTGCTACATTAATGTATTCCGGTTCTTTGGCAGAGGCTTTTACCAGGGCCTGATAATATTCTTCCGGCGTGTATTTTGTCAGTTCCTCCAATTGCTCAACTGCCGGACCAAAACCCGCACGCCACAAAAGATGCTGATTTTTCAACTGATCGCTCACCGCCATAAAGCTGTTTTTTATTTAGACCCGCTATACAGATAAAAGTTTAAACCTGCCCTGAAATACGGTTACAAAACGCTTCCTTCAATAATAAAATTGGAAAAGCCGGATATTTTTTGTACCTTTTATACATAAAATGTCGTTGCCATGAAAAGTTATCATATCGTTTCTCGCATTGCCATTTATCTTCTTGCCGGTGTTTTGTTTGTCTTTGGTATTTTTCATTTTTTACATCCCCGTGAATTGCTGGTAGCTGTTCCTACATTTCTGCCCGGTGGAATAGTATGGGTGAAATTAGTCGGCGCCGCTTTCATTCTTGTATCCATTTCCTTTGTTACCAACCGGATGGTAAAACTGGCCGCGTACCTGTTAGCATTCTTACTTCTTATTTTTATTCTAACAGTACATTTACCCAACTGGATCAATTCCGGCAATGAAGAGTCTACCATGATGGCAATGACCAACCTGCTCAAGGATACGGCTATATTTGGCTTCGCCCTGCATATTGCCGCATCGGCACATCATCAGCGGTTTGATCTCACTGATGATGATTAAGAGCGGCGGCTTCCTGTAGCAGCATATAGACGCACGGGTGTTCAGGAGCCCTGTGCATTGTGATTATTTACCTTCACTTTTCACAGAGGGCTTTGTTTTATGTCTTTCCAGCTCCTTATTTGCTGATTTCTTATACAACGTATTTTCCGGTTCCGTTAAAAAAAATAGATTTGCACAAAATCAATATGTCATGAATTATGAAACATTGTTGACCCGCATAGAGGATGCAACTCTTATTATCACTATTAACCGGCCGGATAAATTAAATGCGTTGAATAAAAACGTTTTAAAGGAGCTGGAAGCCGTGCTGGATGAGTTGGCCGGCAATACAGAAATAAGATCGGCAATTATTACGGGAAGCGGTGATAAGGCATTTATTGCGGGCGCGGATATTTCTGAATTCAGCGCTTTAGGCGCAGATGCAGGTGAAGCGCTTTCAAAAAAAGGGCAGCATTTGTTTGCAAAAATTGAACAATCCCTAAAACCCGTGATAGCCGCTGTAAATGGCTTTGCATTAGGTGGAGGTTGCGAGCTGGCGATGGCCTGTCATTTCAGAATAGCAAGCGAAAATGCAAAATTCGGTCAGCCGGAAATAAATCTTGGGTTATTGCCCGGCTATGGCGGAACACAGCGGCTGACCCGGTTAATTGGCAAAGGCCGTGCGTTGGAGCTGTTATTGACAGGGAATATGATAGACGCCGTGACCGCCTTTAATTATGGCCTGGTTAACCATGTAGTACCACAGCCGGAACTACTGGTCAAAGCCAAATCGATCTTATCCCTGATCAACACAAAAGCTCCTCTGGCTATTGCCGGATGTATTGAAGCAGCGAATCTTGCCTACATGCCCGATCAGGAGGGGTACAAGAGTGAATCTGCACTATTTGGCAACCTGATCGTTACCGAAGATGCTAAGGAAGGTATCAGCGCTTTTCTGGAAAAAAGGAAAGCTGCTTTTAAGGGAAGATAATTTTTATAACCCCTTTAAATACGCGTTTACATCAAACCGGTTGGGAGCGTTCCTGTTTTCACGGAAATACCGGGCACAATTCTGAAGCGACGCTTTCAGCCACCTGTTAAAAGGAACCGGTTTCCCATCCGGACCGGGATGAAACAGCTGCCCGGTCTCACTTCTTAAAAATAAGAACTGATCCACACCCTGCATATCTCCATAAGTAAATCCCTGTATCTGGTAATAGGAAGAAGATGACGATGGTGCTTCCAGGATCTCAAAATGTAATTGCCCTGATTTTCCGGTTACCGGCTCATCCAAAAAAGCTGCATAAA
>DASVMC010000435.1:0-2132 GCA_036384555.1 Niabella sp.
ATTTTAAAAAAGAGCTAAGCAACCGGGAAGGCCTGAGGTTGTTGCACGTAGGAACAGTGGTCTTTGGGTTACTGGGAATGTTTGCCGGGGTGCTGATGATCGGTATCAAAAGTGTGCTGGACATCTGGTGGCAGCTTTCAGGGATCTTTGCAGGCGGTATGCTGGGTCTGTTTTTGCTGGGTATTGTATCAAAGAAAACAGGAAATGCGGCGGCCCTGGGCGGTACCATTATAGGAATACTGGTCATCCTGTGGATGTCTTTCTCTTACTTCATCCCGGATCAATATGCTTTTTTAAGAAACCCGTTACATGCGAATATGATCATTGTCGTAGGTACGCTGACCCTGTTCCTGGCTGGGTTGCTTTTAACGGGAAAGAACCGCAAAAACCAGGCGGGCAGTGTTTCAAAGTAAAAACAGGAAACCGACAGTTCGGAGATATGTTGATTAAAAATAATGTAGGAATGAGATCAGGTAATAAAATAAAAATTGGAGCTCCTCTTTTCCCTGTCTTTATTGCAGGACTGATCCTCTTTGTTTGTTCGTGTACAGCTTCCCGGCAGCACAGGAACAATAAAGGCCGGGATTTTAAGCTTCCTCCGTTGGCCGATACAACCAACCCGGCATATGTAAAAGGGGAACTGATTTACGCTTTATCAGACCGGCCCACACCGCAGTGTCATGCCTCAACAATAGTAGAAACCCCAAAGGGATTAGTGACCGCATTTTTTGCCGGTACCCGGGAGGGTGCACCGGATGTGGGCATCCGGGTATCGAGATTGCTGAACGGAAAATGGACCCGGCCGGCAGAAGTGGCAAATGGGATTCAAAATGACACGCTCCGGTACCCGTGCTGGAACCCTGTTTTATTTCAGCCCAAAGGAGGAGAGCTGATGTTGTTCTATAAAGTTGGTCCAAGCCCTCAGCTATGGTGGGGAATGGTGATGACTTCAAAAGATGATGGGGTAACCTGGTCGGCTCCGGTAAAAATAGGAAAAGATAGCCGCATCGGCCATCTCCTGGGCCCTGTAAAAAACAAGCCCGTCCAGCTGGGGGATGGAACAATTATTTGCCCTGCCAGCATAGAGTATCCCCATAAAAGCGGCGAAGAGCAGGATTGGCGGGTTTATTTTGAAATTTCAAAAGACCTGGGAAAGACCTGGCAGGTGGTAGGGCCAATTAATGATGGTGTACAATTTGACGCGATCCAGCCCAGTATTCTTTTCTATCCTAATGGCAGTTTACAGGTCATTTGCAGAACAAGACAAAATGTGCTGGCTGAAAGCTGGTCCTCTGACGGAGGGAAGACCTGGAGCAAAATGAAGGCGATGGCTTTACCAAACCCCAATTCAGGAACAGATGCGGTAACCCTGGCAGACGGCCGGCAGCTGCTGGTATATAATCATTCCACCAATTTGGGTGATGAGCCAAAAGGAAGGAACCTACTTAATGTGGCTCTGTCAGCAAATGGCAATCAATGGACGCCGGTAATGACTTTAGAGAACCGGCCTGTGGAGGACGGATACGCGTATCCCGCGGTGATCCAGGCGCATGACGGGCTGGTTCATATTACGTATACTTATAACCGGAGAACGGTGAAGCATGTAGTGTTAGATCCGGCAAAGCTGTAGTATGAAAATGAAGCAGAACGGGACTGGTGCGGAACACGGTACTGTTTTTAAACGATCTTATATAGAGTAACTGTACTGGTTGTAGTTGCAGGATACTCCGGGCATGTAATTAGAAAATCTGAAAATAAGGCAGCAGCTATAGGTGCATTAGGCCTGGATGGCTTAACGGAGCTGTTATGTGCCTGGTGTAAAAGTATATCGCAGTACAGAACAGTAAGGTATTGATATTTTAAAAGGTAAATAAAGATTAAGATGAATGAAAAGAAATTTATACCCGTTATGCTGACTCCCTTCCGGGAAAACGGCAATATCGATTTTGATGCATTGACACAGCTCACTCATTTCTACATAAATAGTGGTGCTAAAGGGTTGTTTGCAAATTGTCAGTCCAGTGAAATGTTTGAGCTGAGCCCGGATGAACGGTTACGGCTTGTGGCACATGTTGTAAAAACGGCAGCCGGGAGGGTTCCTGTGGTTGCAACCGGAAACTTTGGTAATGGTA
>DASVMC010000436.1:0-3473 GCA_036384555.1 Niabella sp.
CTATTGTAGAAGGTGGGATTATCAGCTATCAGGCTGTCGGGATCTATTCTTTCATTGTTCTGGATCTTTGCACGGTAAGCCCGGAACTGCTCAAAACGTTTGAATTGGGGCGTATAGATCAGGGAATCTGCAGGAATGGTAAGGGCCGTTTCATTGACCTCTGTATTTTTGTTCATGCCATGCAGGGCAAATATTTTTTTAAGATCATAACAAACATAAGGGCCCAGTTGCCAGGGCGCGGTAGAAACCCATACCAGCAGCTTTTGCGGCTCAAAAACTATGGAATGATGCGCAATAAACTGGTTCACCGCTTTTTCATTGCCCAGGCCAATGTCCGCATTATTGATGCCCCGGTAATCCCGCAGGATGGCGATGGTTTTTTGTACTGAATTTTTTTCGTTGGCTGCCAGCAATTGGTTCAGCCGGTTGTACCGGTAAACCGAAGAGCTTTTTTCACGCATTTCCTTATTGGGTTCCGAATTCCAGAACGCACTGCTCTGGAAATGGTTGGTACAGAGAATAGAATTTTTATGCGGATCATAAACGGCTAACGAATCCGGTGTTTTTTCAATAATTACGGCTTTGTTATCAGCGGCCGAGCCTACCAGGAAGGATTCGGAAACAAACATTTTGCGCTTTTGGGCAATGGCCACAGCCTCACTGATGTTCTTTGCATATTGAACGATCTCCCGTGCTACCAGTGAAACCGGGGTGGCAGCACCGGTAGGGTAGCTGCTTTTGGCGGCGTTAATAGTAACCGTAATGCCCTTTTCATTCATGCCGGACACTACGCCGATAAACCCGCCCCAGGTTACGCTCATATATTTATAGCCGGAAGAGGGATTTACAAATTCCACTATTTTATTTTTTGCAAAATCATCCCCTACATAAAAATCAAAGTTGCGGCCAATGATCATCGTACTGTCTTCCGAAGCAGCCCCCCAGGTGCCAAACGATGTACAGCCCACCAGCGCCAGGGCTTGCAGGGCATGACCAATATCATGCGCCGAATGATAATTGAGGATGCGCTGGTATTTATCGCCAATATAGCCATAGTTAGCGGAGGCCGAACGGGATACGCCAAAGATCTCATCTTTGTATTCTTCGGTTACATAATCCGGCAGCTTACGGTTGAACCACCCGATAAAATATTTTAAAAAATGTCGGTAAAAGCTGGAGGGCACCAGGCGGTTGATCTGTGCGCTGAAATAATCCTCCTGTAATTGCACCAGCTCTTTACTAAGCTTACCATTGATCACCCCCCGCTCAAAAGGAGCGCCCTCCACATACAATTCATACAAACCGGAATTGCTTTTGCGGAACCAGCTGTTGCCGATGGTGTATAAACCCGTATCCGGTTGCTGCCGCTGCAATTGTAAAGCTGCAGTATCTTTTATTTTTGGTTCCGGGATGTCCGAAACCCAGGCCAGGTAAGCAAATAGCAAACCGAACAGTAAAACGATCACCGCCAGTACCCGTAATAATCTTCGTAAAAATCGCTTCTTCATTTTATATTCCTGTTACGTTGTACAGAGCCAAAGCTTTACTTACTCATTTGCAGCTTTCAATGCCTGAAACTCAATTTCTGCAGATAATCGGAAATTGGCTTGTTTCATCTTACTTAATACCGGTTTTATTGAAGGGATAATACCTTTTAATTTTGCTTTGATAATTACACCCAGAGTGCCGGTATAGGTTAGCCCAAGATGGCGTGCTATTTTTCTTCCTTTTATATCGTCCAGAATGATTCTACTGTCAGGAGTTTCCAGAGCTAACGCAATTGCGCTTGATTCTCCTTTATCAACCTGCATTTCCAAAAGTTGCTGCCGGTACTGATCCTTTACAGCAATGATCTCCACCCATTCAGGAAAAGGATCGCCATATTCTGCGGCAATATCCGGTGTTGTAGTAATTTGTCCGTAAACTTTATGTAAAAGTTCAAGTTCGCCAATGTTGGCAAGAATAATAAAACAACTGGTGTCTGAAATAATTGTCTTAGGCATTTGCTACGTCTCCTGAAAGGTCCGATGCAGGAAAATTAAAGATAGGAACATCGTAACTACCCAATAGTTCTGTAAATGCTCTTTTTGTTAATCCGGCAACTTCAGCGGCTTGGCCCAATGAAAGTTTGCCCAGTTCATAAAGCCGGCCTGCTACCAGCATTGCAAGCTGCTGATTGTCTACATCTAAACTATCCGGAATATTTAGTGTCAATACTTTCATAATTACAAATTTACTATTTATTTTTTTACGAGCGGTTACAGCGTACAGGGCGTTTTTACAATTTTACGCATTTCTTATTTTATCTATCAGTGTATCATTATTGAGCAACAGGGTGCAGGTTAATACTGCGGAGAGCGAAGTTCCTAAAATTCCGTGCAAATTGAGGCTTTGTCCTGTTAAAAACAGGTTGGGGATTTTGGTGCGCGGACTGATCACTGTTTGTAAGGGATTGTTATAATCTTTTTGTACTCCGTACATCGAGCCGTCTTCCAGGCCGATATAATCCCGGTTGGTCAGCGGCGTGGCAGCATAGCAGTGCTGAATGTTTTCAACAATTTCCGGGAAGCGTTCTTTTACCAATGCTAACAATTTCGCTGTTTTCTGTTTTTTGAATGCTTCATAATCTTGCCCGCGTGCTGCTTCTTTCCCCACGCGGTTATAGGTCTCCTTCCATTGTTCCACATCCCGGAACCACATCGGAGTAAGGATGGAAACCGTAGCTGCGTACTGATGATTGGTCCGGTCCGGACTAAAATACAAGCCATAGCCTAATGGCCAGTTGGCCTCCGTATAGTCGTTCATATTCCATAAATGCCCATCCTTATGAAAATAGTAATTGTGATTGCTATAAGGAACCGATCGCGGTTTTAAAACGAGATGCAGGGAAAAAGAAGCAACCGTATTGGGCAGTCCGCTGATCCGTTTGCGATACACATTTTTTAAAAGGAGCGAATCGGTAAGATTTAGTGTAGCGGTGGGGTTGATATTGGAGATAAAATAACGCGCGCTGATGGGGTCGCCGTTTTCTGTTTCAATATGGGAAATGGTTCCGTTGGTTTCCACGATCTTTTTTACTTCGCAATTGCGCAGGATGGTTCCCCCGTTCTTTTTTATTTCTGTCGCCAGTAATTTGGCGATCTGTGATCCGCCGTCCACGCACTTCCAGCTGCTTTCAATATAGCTGTTTACGATGAGTGCGTGTACATGAAAGGGCGTTTTGCCGGCAACCCCGGAATACAACAGGTTATTGCCGGCCAGCACTGCCTGTAGTTTTTTATTATTGGTCAGGGATGCGATGGTTTCCTGTGCGCCCAGGCCCAATATTTCGTCTTTTACAGATGAGTCATCCGTGGTTAAATGATAGAGCGGAAATTTGCTGCATACTTCTTTTATCTGCTCGCAATAGCGGATAATGGCTTCTTCCTCCTCCGGGAAATCGCGGATAAGATTTTTAATGAATGCATCATAAC
>DASVMC010000437.1:0-1905 GCA_036384555.1 Niabella sp.
TCAGAAAGGAGGCGGAGTACTGGGTATTGCACTTGTAGGATATACGTATATACTGGAACAGATGGGTATTCGTTTTCTGAGGCTGGCCGGCACCAGTGCAGGAGCGATCAATACAGCGATGCTGGCCATTATTGATAAAAAAGAGGACCCGAAATCCGTAAAAGTGCTGGAAGCGGTTACCAATCTCAATTTTTTTGACCTCGTGGATGGCAAGCCTGTAGCAAAATGGCTGACCAAAAAGCTGATCACAAAACGCAGCTTCCTGAATAAGCTGAAAGCGTGGTGGCTGGGCGTGGGTATTTTTTATACCGTATTGCTGGTCACTACATTTGTTTGTCTTTGGTTGCTGCCCCATAATAGTCCGATGCTGCATTTTACCCAAACATTAGTGATCCTTTTGTTGATTGCGACCTTATTGCTGGGCGGAATTGTATATTACGTAACGCGCTTGCTGAAGCGGTTAAAATCGAGCGGTTATGGTATAAATCCGGGTAATTTTTTTTATGACTGGATGAAGAATCAAATGCAGCAGAACAGCGTACATACTATAGAGGAGCTGGTTGGTAAGGCCACTCAGCCCATACCGGGGCTGCATTTAAGGACCGGTAATAAACAAGGTACAGACCAGTTAAGCCCCGACGTGACGTTCATTGCTTCGGAGTTGATTACAGAGAATAAGATTGAGTTTCCCAAAATGTGCAACCTGTTCCGGCCGCAATCCAGCATGAACGAACTACACCCTGCGGGCCTTGTCAGAGCATCTATGTCAATCCCTTTTTTCTTTGAATCTTATTTTATTTACGGAATACCCCGGGAAGATATTGCCATTAAAAGTGCCTGGCTGGAGACCTTTGGGGAAACAGCGCCCCCGGCAGCAGCACGATTTGTGGATGGTGGCATCCTTTCAAATTTTCCTGTAAGTATTTTTTATAACCCCGCTATTGAGGTACCCCGGCTTCCGGTATTCGGGATCGACCTGAATGATTCGGATCCTGCTGATAAAACCGGGAACGCCGGGGCCTGGACCTTTATGGGATATCTTTCAAGGATTTTTAATACGGTCAGAAATTATTATGATAAAGATTTCCAGCTGAAGAACAAAGTGTATTCAAAAGGAATTGGAACCATACCACTTCCTGAATTTAACTGGCTTGATTTCTTTATTAGCGAACAGGAAAAGTTAACTTTATTTGAGAAAGGGGCTGCAGCAGCAACAGACTTCCTGCTGCGGTTTGACTGGGAATCTTACAAGCAGGACCGGAGCTTTATGCAATCAACGCTGGAAAAGGACAAATACAGGGACAGTAGTTGAGTTGTTTTATAAAACACCTGTTTAAAATAAAATGTATTGTATGCAGCATACTATTAACTGGCCCAAAGCGATAGTGCCGCTTTTAAAAAAATATAAAGCAACAAAGCATCCGCTGGATTATAAAAATACGTATCAGCTGCTGGTAATGGTTGTTTTATCAGCACAGGATTCGGATCGGCATATCAACCAGATTGCTCCGGCCTTCTTTAAGGTATTTCCCAATATGACAGCACTTTCCAGGGCAACGGAAAGTGCTGTTACAGAGCAGATCAGTGCAGTGCGCAATTTTGGGAATAAGGCAAAATGGCTATCAGCTATCGCAAAAACAATAAAAAAAGATGCAGCTATCCCATTGAACCTGGAATCCCTCACAGCCCTAAAGGGTATTGGAAGAAAATCTGCTAATGTTATTTTGCGGGAAAGCGGCAAAGAACCCGAAGGTATAATGGTTGATTTGCATACAGTGCGTGTGGCGCCAAGATTAGGCATAGCAACCGGCACTGATCCAAAAAAAATTGAAAAGCAATTAATGGATGCACTGCCAAAGAGCGAATGGGATGCAGGAATGGCGATGTCTTTTTTAGGCAGAGAAA
>DASVMC010000438.1:0-7210 GCA_036384555.1 Niabella sp.
GGGTGCGGTAAAAGCACTTCCCCGCAATCAGGTAAACAGGTAGCTCCTGTAACAAAATTATCGGATACAACAATGATGATTGGTATTTACGTTGCTCCTCCTTTTGAATATAGTTCAACAACGAATTATCAATTGATAAAAGAAGCTCATGTTGATTTTATCCAGGATATATCCGGAAAAGAGCAGGTTGGTAACAAGTTAGCCATGCTTAATAGAGCTAATAGCGTTGGGTTGAAAATGGTTGTTGCCGATGACAGAATAAATGGAACGGATGCACAAATAGCCAATGTGGTGAACACTTATAAGGACCATCCGGCTGTGATCGGTTACTATATTAAAGATGAACCTACGGTTGCGCAACTGAATGATGCAGCCGCCAGGTATAAAAAAGTCTTGAATAATGACAGTACTAAACTGCCTCATGTCAATCTTTTCCCAAGTTACGCAACAGGTGCATTAGGGCCTATTGATTATGAGCAGGACTATGTAAAAAAGTGGATTAACCTGGTCGGAGCCAAAAATCTGAAATATCTTTCTATGGATAATTATCCCTTCCTTTCTGATGGGGAACTAAGGCAGGGGCCTTATTATCATGATCTGGATGTGATCAGGAAACTTGGATTGCAATACCATATAAAAACTGCTGCATATATGCAGTCTATAGGTGTTGCCGGTAATTTGCGGAGGCCTAATGCTGATGAACTACGCTTTAGCGCGTATAGTATCTTGGCATATGGAATAAAGATCCCTGTTTGGTTTACCTATTGGACACCGGTTAGTAGTTCCGAAACATTTACAGCTGCCATAGTAGATGCTACTGGGGTAAAAACAGACCTGTATACCCCCTTCCAGCTTTTAAATGCAGAAATCAAAGAAGTCGGGAAAACGCTTATGAAACTGGACGCGATAGCTGTATATCACTCAGACGCATCATTGCCGGCGGATGCAGCCGCAATTCCCTCCTCGTTTATGGTGCAGCCGATGGATACTGCGGCGAATATCATTATGACTTATTTTATAAATCCTGCGGATGGAAGCAAATATGTAATGATTGTTAATAAATCACTGAGTAAGATATTGAAAGCAGTTTTTTCGACTGACAAGGCAATTACAAATGTTCAATCTATTTCAAAGGCAAATGGTGAGACTATAACCGTAGATTTTAATCCTGTAATGCACCAGTTTACTGCTTCTTTTCTCCCGGGAGAGGGTATTCTTTTCCCGTTAACAGTTGTTGGGCAATAGCTTCTGTATTGTGCAGCAATCCAATCTTCTTATAATAATTCAATGAATAAATGCAAAATTATTTATGAATACAATTACCAGTTCAATATATAGACGGATCATCTTTTGGATGATTTGTTGGACAACCATCAGTTTTGCCGGATGCAGTAAGGTCGAACTGTCACAGTTGGGCGCACGGCCTGTGACACTGGAAAAATCACCGGCATCTTTGTCGCTTATCAGTACCGATCAACTGCCGATTGGCGTGTATATTGCTCCGCCTTTTGAATATACAAAGCGGACCTATTATCAGATGATGAAAGATGCCAATGTCGATTTTATCCAGGAAATAGCCGGCTGGATACAGCCTGCTGATAAATTAACCATGTTGAATCTTGCAGATAGCGTGGGGTTGAAGATGATTGTTGATGATGACAGGGTTAATGGAACTGATGCCCAGATCACAGATATGGTGAATACTTACAAGAACCATCCTGCTGTAATGGGCTATTTTATTAAAGATGAACCCACCGTTTCCCAACTGAACGATGCTGCTACCCGATACAATAAAGTGTTGAGCAACGATGCCGCCAAATTAGTTCATGTCAATCTTCTTCCCAGTTCCGCAACTGGGTTATTAGGGAGCATTGATTATGAAAATGACTATGTGAAAAAATGGATTGATTTAGTTGGCGCTGCAAATCTGAAGTATCTTTCTATGGATGACTATCCTTTTCTGTCTAACGGACAATTTCAGCAGGACCCCTATTATTACTCTTTGGATGTGATCCGGAAACTTGGTTTACAGTTTCACGTAAAAACAGCTGCTTATATGCAATCTGTAGGTGTGGCTGGTAGTCTCCGAAGACCCAACACGGATGAATTGCGGTTTAGCGCTTACAGTACCCTGGCCTACGGCATAAAGATCCCTGTCTGGTTTACTTATTGGACTCCAACGGGTGGCGCACAAACGTTTACTGATGCCATAGTAGATGCGACCGGTGCCGTAACCAACCTGTATACCCCCTTTCAGATTTTGAATGCAGAGCTTAAGCAGGTTGGGAAAACGCTTATTAATTTAGATGCAGTGGCAGTATATCATGCCGGATCGTCAATACCAACAGGAGCCAGTACGATTCCCCTATCTTTCATGGTGCAGCCTGTGGATGCTGCTGCAAATATTATTATGACTTATTTTGTGAATCAGACGAATGGTAAGGAATACGTGATGATCGTTAACAAATCGTTGAATACAGGGTTGAACACTACATTTTCCACTGGGAATAATATTACAAATGTTCAATGGATATCAAAAACGAACGGGGACGTCGTAGCTACGAACTTTAATCCGGCAACTCATCAGTTCTCTGCTTCTTTTCTGCCTGGTGAAGGTATTCTTTTTCCGTTGACTACGGTATCGCCAAGTGTAGCAGTAAGCACATTGTCAGGGAGTGGAGGTATGGGCTTTTTAGATGGAGCAGCAACAACAGCAAAGTTCAATTTTGTTACCAATACCGGGATGGCAATGGACAACCAGGGGAATGCCTATATTGCAGATATTAACAATCACTGTATCAGAAAAGTGGCTGCCAGCGGAAGCGTTTCTACGCTGGCAGGAAACCCCGGTGTTGCTGGAAATACTGATGGAACAGGTACAGCGGCTCGTTTTGATCATCCGGCAGATGTTGCAGTGGACAGTTATGGTAATGTGTATGTTGCCGACTCCTGGAATTGGGCGATAAGAAAAATTACTCCTGCTGGAACGGTAAGCACTATTCTTGGCTGGACGGTTCCTTTTCCGCAGGGTATAGCTATAGATCAGACACAGCAAAAGATATATGCAGTCAGTGCATTGCCGGGTTCAAGCAATGGAAAATTATTTGAACTCAGTTTTTCAGGTGTGCTGACTGTCCGTACATTAGACCGGGCTGTAACAGCGGGTAGTATTAAACTGGACAACAACGGCAAGCTCATTGTGGCAGATAATTTCAATTCTGTTGTATACCGCATAAACAGATCGACCTGGCAAACCGAAGTTTTAGCAGGTGTAGCCGGGCAACACGGGAATATTGATGGTGTTGGCACCAGTGCACGGTTTGATCATCCATGGGGGCTGGCTATAGATGCAGACAATAATATTTATGTAGCTGGTTGCGGACATCAATTCAATGGAGATACAATATCAGGATCTGCATCTAATATACGGATGATTCAGGCAAACAGCAATAAGGTAATTACCCTGGCCGGTACTGGTATGCGGGGTTATACCGATGGAAGTGGTTCCTCGGCAAAGTTTAACGTGCCTACCGGTATTGCGGTGTTCCAGAATCAGATTTTAGTGCTGGACCGGGAGAATCAGCGTATCCGTAAATTGGTTAAATGAAATTTTTTATAAGGTCATGTGAAAATGCTGTTAATGGTGCTTCCTGCTAAAGAATTGCTCCGTGAAGCTTCTGTGTTCTTTAATTTTAAAAAAACACTTGTGCATTGTTTAAATCTGAGTAACAGGAACGGTGCCCGGAAATGGGCAATAGTTCTGGCCTTATCCCTTCACCTCTTTGCCCAGCATGTTATGGCTCAAAATGCGGCTTCAGGCGTTGGGCAGCAGTCCGGTGAATTGGGAGCTGCATTATGGATCGGGGATGCAAAGAAACAACCGGCTGCAGATTCCCTGATGTATCAGGATGATCCTGCGCCCGTATTCGGGAAGGAGTTTGCTGTAGGCCGTTCCATAAAATCGGCAACATTATACATCACGGCTGCCGGTTATTACAGTGCTGCGGTGAACGGAAAACCGCTTGACCAATACCCGCTTAGCCCGGCCTGGACGGATTACCGGAAAAGGGTCTATTTTTCGGAGTATGATATCAGTCCGCTTCTTTCAAAAGGGGAAAATCACATCAGCGTGATGTTGGGTAATGGATTCTACAATCCGTTACCATTAGCCTTCTGGGGGCACCTGAACCTGAGGGATGCACTTCCTGTCGGGCGTCCTGTTTTCATCGCAAAAATAAAAATTGTGTATCAAAACGGGAAAACGGCAGATATTGTAACCGACCGGTCCTGGAAGTATAAAGACGGTCCTGTAATACGCAATAGTGTCTACCTCGGGGAAGTATACGATGCCCGGCGGGAATGGAACGAAAAAGACGCTTCCGGGATCCTGTACAAGGGCTGGCAGCCTGCAGTGATAAAGAACGGACCGGGCGGACAGCTGCAGAAAGCATTTTTTCCTCAGATACAGGTTATAGGTGTAAAGAAGCCCATAAAAGTTACTGAACCTGTAAAGGGTGCATATGTCGTAGATATGGGCGAGAACTTTGCAGGTACGTTCCGCATAAAATTGCACGGCCATACCGGCGATACGGTCCGGTTCCGGCTGGGCGAAAGGATTGATCAGTACGGACGGTTAAACCCTATGACGGCTGTGGCAGGCCAGATCAAAAAGAAAGGCTTTGGCGGTCCGGGTGCACCGGAACTGGCAGCGCAGGAAGGGATGTACATCTTCGGGAAAGACACTCTTGTAACATATGCACCAAGGTTTTCATTTGCGGTATACCGCTACATAGAGATATACGGATTAAGGCAGGCGCCTGATACCAGCCAGGTCCGGGGACTGGCACTAAGCGCAAATGTTCTGGATGAAAATCATATTGCTACTTCAAATAATCTGATCAATGCTATCCAGAATGCAACCAGGCGTACTTTCCTGAGCAACCTGATGAGCGTGCAATCCGATTGTCCTGGCCGGGAAAAGTTCCCCTATGGGGGCGACCTGCTGGCCACAGATGAAGCGTTTATCTGCAATTTTGATATGCAGGCATTTTACCATAAGGTATTATACGACTGGACAGATGCGGTACAGGATTCGGTGTTTATTGACACTGCTCCCTATGTGGGACTAAAATACTGCGGCCTGACTTTTGAGTCGGCTATGTTTGATGTGCAACAAAACCTTTATCTGTACTATGGGGATACGGCAATTATCCGTGAATTGTACAATTTTGACCTGAAATGGATGGACAAGGCAAACCGGCTTCATCCTTCGGGCATTGTTGATAAAGGGCTGGCCGACCATGAGTCGCTTATCAATGTTCCGGTACAGCTGATGGGTACGGTTGCTTATCTGAAAGCGGTACAGATAATGAAAGGCTTTGCAGTTATTATGCAGGATAAAGCGAATGAATTACGCTTTGAAGATCTTGAAAAGAAGATAAGAGGCCAATTGAAAAATATGTACTGGAACGGAACTGAAAGTACAGCAACTATTGAGCGGCAGTCGCGTGAAGCCTCGATGGCATATATTAATACACTCCCTGAGGCGGAACGCAAAAAAGCAGTGGCCGAGCTCCGGAACAGGCACGATGTATTTAATAAACAAACCTTTTATACATTATTGCTGTGCAGCGGGGTAATACCTGAAAATGAACAGCCCGCTGCTGTTGACTCGCTGCTGAAAGCCATCAGCGATGCGCCGGAAGGGCATTTTACAACAGGAATATTCGGAACAAAATATATCCTGGAGGAATTGTCCCGGCGGGGATATGCAGAGCGGGTTTTTAACAGCATTAACAGCACAAAATTCCCGGGCTGGGGTTTTATGATCAGTAAGGGAGCTACTACACTGTGGGAAACCTGGAAAGAAAGTGATGACGTATATTCCAACTGTCACCCTATGTTCGGATCCGTTTCAGCGTGGTTTTATCGCTGGCTGGCCGGCATACGTCCTTCGGCTCCCGGGTTTAGCAGGTTCATTATTGATCCTTTATTACCCGCGGGCCTTACAACGCTCCGCTGTCAATACAAAGCCCCGTCAGGAATGATTTCATGTAACTGGATCCGTAAAGATGGCGGGTATGTTTTTGAGGTGACCGTACCTGAGTCAGGTGTGGCTACTTTTTGCCTTCCGGCAAATGTGCATTCAGTAATGGTAAGAGACGTTCTTAAAAATACTTCGTATACGCGCTCAATAAAGGAAAAAGAGAAGTCCCTTGATTTGCAGGGCGGGAAATACTTAATACAAACGAAATGAGATACCTGTTTTTCTTCAGTATGTTAATAGGTCCGGCGTTTTTATGGGCGCAGGATCTGCCCGTTAGGCTGCCTTCCGTTATTAGCGATCATGCAGTGCTGCAGCAATCTGCCAATGCACGGCTATGGGGCTGGGGGCCTTCTACCCGCACAATTGCTATTGTAGGAAGCTGGGCGCCGAAAGATACCGTCAGGGCACTGGTTACCGATGAATGCACATGGGAGGCCAGTATCAAAACACCCAAAGCGGGCGGGCCGTATACGATACAGTTTATTAACGATACCAGTATTGTTACAATTAAAGACATTCTTATAGGAGAAGTTTGGTTGTGTTCCGGGCAATCCAATATGGCAATGCCTTGCAATACCCAAATAATAGACAGGGGAAATGTATTACAGTCGCCTCCTAATAAAAGCATGCGTTTTTTTGTACCGGAGCTGGCCTATGATCGCTATCCCCGTTCAGATTGCGAGGGGAAGTGGATGGTCTGTGACTCTTCCACCCTTGCTTATTTCAGTGCGGTAGGTTTTTTCTTTGCTCATAAATTGCAGAAGCAATTGCAGGTGCCGGTAGGAATGATTGGTGTTTATCTGGGGGCTACGCGTATACAGCCCTGGATGCCCCGTGCGGCAATTGAGGATGATGCGGAGCTTTCGGAAGTCAGCAGGAATATAGGAACGGCCTGGGCGCCACAAGGCATCTCTCTGCTTTATAATGGTATGATCCGTCCTTTGGCACCCTACAGTTTATCCGGCGTGCTTTGGTACCAGGGGGAAACAAACGCATGTTCTGACGACGAATCAAGATGTTACGGCAAAATGTTACGGCGACTGATCACCAGCTGGCGCACTACATTCAGGAATGATTTTCCTTTTTATTTTGTGCAGATCGCACCGTTTGATGGATACTATCCACGGGACGCTGCCGCCTATCTGAGAGAACAACAGGAAACGG
>DASVMC010000439.1:0-7174 GCA_036384555.1 Niabella sp.
ACGGACGTGTAATACCACGTTTGTTCGGGTTGGATAAACCTTCCAATCTTCCGCCGCGTAAAGCTGTTTTTGTACATATCAATGATGTGAACCGGCAAATGGATGATGAACCGGACCGGATAACGGTCATTGTTCATAAACCTGATGTTTGGGTATGGGTGATCCCTTTTGCAACGGGTATCACATCTGTGGGCTTTGTAGGTGAACCGGCATTTTTTGAAAAATATTCCGGTACACCGGAAGAGATCATGCGAGCGCTGATTGCGGATGAGCCCTATATAGCAGACCGTATGAAGGGGGTTGAGTTTTTATGGGAACCCCGTATTTTACAATCCTGGTCTGCCACTACAGAAAAATTTTATGGGAATGGCTTTGTCCTTACCGGTAACGTAACGGAATTCCTGGATCCGGTATTTTCATCGGGAGTAACCCTGGCAACGGTGTCCAGCCAGATAGCGGGCAAACTGGTGGTGCGCCAGCTGAAAGGAGAAAAGGTAGATTGGGAAAAGGAATATACCGAAGTAATGATGCAGGGAGTGAATACGTTCAGAAGTTATGTAATGGGATGGTATGATACGACATTGCATACGATCTTTTTTGCAAACGATCAGAACCCGGAGATCAAGAAGATGATTTGTTCTGTTCTGGCAGGATATGTTTGGGATACCGATAATCCCTATGTTAAAGAACATGATACGGCATTAAGAAAACTGGCAAAAACGATCCGGCTCCGGGATAGTATTGAATATATCAATAACGGCTTTAAGGATAAAAAATAGAACAGCTCTTGGACAGCGCCGGTATTTATATAAAAGCATCCACCATTTTACGTAACGGAATCATTCTGAAAGACGGAACGGTCGTTCTCCGGTCGGATGAAAAAGGAGTTGCATTTTTGAATGAAGCATACGACCAGCTTACAATTGATTACCCACGGTTTTATAAAATGGATGTATTGAGTAAAATGGGAACCATTGCAGCTGATCTTCTGTTAAAAGACCGGTTTGATCCGGCTGCTTATCAGCCTCACGAGGTGGGGATGGTCCTTAGTAACCGCAATGCCAGCATTGAAGCAGATGCACAATACTGGCAGGCTTCCCTGGAATATCCCAGTCCTGCGTTATTTGTTTATACATTACCTAATATTGTTATTGGCGAAGTAAGCATCCGTTATCATTTCAAGGGAGAGAACGCCTTTTTTGTATCCGACACATTTGATGCGGAATGGATGCATTGGTATGTGACCGACCTGATGAACCGTAATTTGTTAAAAGCCTGTATTTGCGGGTGGATTGATGTATTTGAAGATCAACTGGATACGTGTTTGTTCTTAATAGCGCCCGCTCCTTCAGAAACGGATACTACCTTTACCGCTGAAAATTTGAAATCTATTTATAATAAAAGTTATGGAAAATAAGCAAGAGCTAATGCACCGCCTGAAAGAGCAGATTATTAAACAACTGAAGCTGAATGATAAAAAGGCAGAAGATATTGGCGATCATGACCCGTTGTTTGTAGAAGGGTTAGGACTGGACTCAATTGATGCATTGGAGCTGATTGTTTTATTACAACAGGAGTACCATGTAAAATTAAAGAATGCGGAAGAAGGACAGGACGTATTCCGGTCTGTAAGCACAATGGCCGATTATATTTTAGATCACCAGGAAGCTAAAAAATGAATAGCCGGTGGTCAATAGTATATTGGATACCCGGAGCCGGTGTCTTGTTACCGATGGTTGACGTAGTATTTGTGGCCCTGAGCTTGCCGAAGGACTGTTAAAGACCGGCTTTGTTAAGTTCAGCCTGATATTTCTTATAGAAAAAGTATTGTTGACGGAACCGGGGTTTCCCGGATATCACATCTGACAATCAACATTCAACGTTGAGCGTCTGTTTAAAAGATCGTAATGAATCATCCGGTTTATATAGCAGGTATAGGGGTTATTTCATCTATTGGGAACAATGTAGCTGAAAACCTTGCTTCCTTAAAAACAGGGAAGGCAGGTATACAGGCCATGCAGCGGTTACAGTCGATCCATAAAGATACGTTACCGGTTGCCGAAGTAAAGCTTTCTGATGAAGAGCTGGCACAACGGGCGCAGCTGCCTTCCTATATCAGCCGTACTGCCTTGCTGAGCGCTGTGGCCGCGAGGGAAGCAGTAGCCGATGCGGCCATTGATCTTTCAGACTGGCGGGTAGGATTTATTTCTGCGAACTCTGTGGGTGGAATGGATAAGACCGAAGATTTTTTTCCCGCTTTTTTACAGGATGCGGGTAGCGGTGATTTAAAAATGGTAATGAACCATGAGTGCGGGGCGGTAACCGAAGTAGTAGCCGATGCTTTGGGCATAAAAGATTTTGTAACAACGGTGAGCACTGCCTGCTCCTCTTCAGCCAATAGTATTTTTCTGGGGGCACGCATGATCCGGCAGAACGTGTTGGATGTAGTGGTGGCCGGCGGAACTGATGCGCTGACCCGGTTTACATTAAATGGATTTAATACACTGATGATCCTGGACCAGGAGTACTGCCAGCCTTTTGATGAAGACCGGCGCGGATTGAACCTGGGGGAAGGTGCTGCTTATGTAGTGCTCGTTTCTGATAAAGTAGCGGCAACGCTAAACAGCGCCCCTGTTTGTACGCTTAGTGGCTGGGCCAATGCCAACGATGCACATCACCAGACAGCATCCTCACCGGAAGGGAAGGGGAATTTACTGGCTATGGAGGGAGCGTTAAGAAAAGCCGGGCTGACTCCTTCGGCAATTGATTACATCAATTTGCATGGAACCGGAACACAAAATAATGATAGTTCTGAAGGAGCCGCTATTGCCGCCCTGTTCAGGGAACATTATCCTTCCATGAGCTCTACCAAATCTTTTACAGGACATACATTGGGGGCCAGCGGCGCCATAGAAGCGGTGTATTCTGTGCTGGCGATCCGGGAAGGATTGGTGTTCCCCAACCTGCGGTTACAACATCCGATGGAAAACCTGCCTTTCCGGGTAGCAACGGAACCTGAAAAAAAAGAAATCCGCCATGTACTGTCTAATTCCTTTGGCTTTGGGGGCAATTGCAGTTCACTGGTATTTAGCAAACTATAAGCGCTGCTTTCACAGCATCACGCCCATTTCCAGTTGAGTTGTTCGGTATAGGGTACTTTAAAGCTGGCGCCTAATTCTTTTAAAAAATGCGCAGCAGCCTCAGCATCAGGAATTTTTTGTTTAGGGATGATCAGGTAGGTGCCCCTTCTGAATTTTACAAAGAAATACTGACCGGTTTCCGTTATCTGCTCCAGTTCAATGAGGCTGATCTTAACAGAGGTCAGGTTATCCCAGGTTTTCGCTTCCCTGTTTTCAAATGAGATATTAATATCACCGTTTAAAAGATCATCTTTAAAATGATCATTGATGTATTGCCGGTAGTGCCTTTTATAACGCCACCGGAGGAGGTATGGATGTACTATAAAGATCAGTACACCATATCCCAGAAATGTATACATCAGCAATTCGTCTTTCAAGCAATAAAAAGCCAGGGCAATGACAAATAGAATAAGCGTTATTCGCATCCTGCTTCGCCGGCGGTTCTTCTGTATGCGCTCAGATTGTGAAGCCATAAATAACTGGTGTTGTAAACGGTCGTCTTTATCCAGCGTAAAGGTGAAGGTCATTCCGCAAAGATAAATAGGAAAAGCCGTCTGCCTGATTTATTATAAATTCGCAGTACATTCATTGTGATTATGGCAATAGGGAACGGCGCTTATATTCTTTCCGCAAATATGGTATCACCACAGGCATCTTTTGATCAGATGCTGCTGGATGCTGCTGTTTATACCGGCGAAAAACTGCATTGCATTGAACCGGACTATACAAAATACGTCGACCCTAAATTGATCCGCCGCATGAGCCGCATCATAAAAATGGGTGCGGCAGCAGCTATGGAATGCCTGATGGCAGCTGATGAAAACAGTCCGGATGCTATTATCAGCGGAACCGCTTATGGCTGCCTGGCCGATACAGAACAGTTCCTTACACGCATGGTAGAGTTTAAGGAAGAATTACTGTCCCCGACGGCTTTTATACAATCTACTCATAATACGGTGGGAGCGCAGATAGCACTTATGCTGAAGTGCCACAATTATAATAATACCTATGTGCACAGGGGCTCTTCATTTGAAACAGCATTGCTGGATGCCCTGAGTCTTATTCACGAAGGGGATGCGGAAAAAGTTCTGGTAGGAGGGGTAGACGAAATTATTGAAAAAAGTCATGCCATTTTGCGGAGGTTCGGTCTGTATAAAAAAGCGGGGGATTCAGGAACGCTGATCAATAGTAAAACAAAAGGGACTATGGCTGGTGAAGGCGCTGCTTTTTTTCTGGTGTCAAAGAATAGCGCTGCTGCCTGGGCAAAGCTGGATGCGGTGCAAACCCTTTACAAACCGGGTACGGAGGGTACTGCTCTTATTGAACACTTCCTGGAAAAAAACGGAGCTTCCCTGAAAGAGATTGACCTGATCTTATTGGGAAATAACGGGGATCTGCATTCTGATGAGCATTATAACAGCCTGACGAATTCCATCTTCGCAGGGCAAAGCTGCATTGGGTACAAGCAGTATTGCGGGGAATACCCCACCTCTTCTTCTTTTGCCCTCTGGATGGCATCAAACATAATAAAAACGGGAAAAGTACCCGGGAACCCGGCAGTTATAGCGCCTCAACGGATCCTTATTTACAATAATTATAAGCTGCAATATCCATCGCTGTACTTATTGTCTGCATGTTAAATTTCAGAAATACCACTGTTGTTTTTATTGTATTGCTTGCGGTACTTGCCTGTTTTCAATTCGGCCGGGGGTGGCCGTGGTATGGAACTTTTATTTTGATACTGCTATACACGCTGGTTTTGTTTTACGGAAGTTTTTATATCGGTTCGCAGTTTTATATGCCGGTGGTTTGCAGCGGAAATACTGACAAAAAAGAGATTGCCATTAGTTTTGATGACGGCCCCATTGAAAAACACACGCCGGAGATACTGGCTATTCTGAAGACGTATAATGTACCGGCAACTTTTTTCTGTATCGGTTACCGGGCTGCAGCGCATGAAGGTCTGTTGCAACAAATCATTACAGACGGCCATCTTATCGGTAGTCATTCCTATTATCACGATTACTGGTTTGATATGCATGCTGCAAAAAGAATGGAGGCGGAGATGCAACAAATGCAGGAACTGATGCATCGTTTAACAGGGAAATGGCTGAAGTGGTTTCGTCCACCTTATGGTGTTACCAACCCGAATGTGCGGAAAGCAACACTAAATATGGGCTATACGGCAATTGGCTGGAATGTACGCTCGCTGGATACAATGATAAAAGAGGAGGCGAAGCTGTTACAAAAAGT
This sequence comes from Niabella sp., assembly GCA_036384555.1. GTDB lineage: Bacteria > Bacteroidota > Bacteroidia > Chitinophagales > Chitinophagaceae > Niabella. The sequence goes on from DASVMC010000439.1 coordinate 5,394, forward strand.
AAAGCAGGGGTTAAGACCGGGGGCTGTTTTTTTATTTCATGATACCATGCAGATTACGGTGCATATACTTCCCCTGTTTTTACAATATGTTAAAGAGCAGGGGTATACCATTGTAGCCCTGGATAAATTGATAAATTTGCATCCTTATGCGTAAAGTATTTTTTATTTTTTTACTGGCAGGTCTTTCTGCTGCCGCCGCTGCCCAATACAAACCCGTAGCCAATGTTACGGCCGTTAAAAGCCGGTTTGCTGCTGCTGCACAAAAAATAAACAGTATTTCCAGCGATTTTACCCAGATAAAAAGCCTGAGTATGCTTGCGGAAAAGATCACTTCAAAAGGTAAGTTCTATTTCAGGAAAAATAACCTGGTACGAATGGAGTACACAAGTCCCTATCAATACCTGATGATCATCAATGGCAATAAAGTGAGCATTAAGGACGGACAAAAGACCAATAAAATGACTGCAGGCTCCAGTAAGCTGTTTCAGCAGGTAAATCATTTAATGATGGACTGCATAAGGGGTACCGTTTTTGATAATCCTGATTTTTCTGTAAAATTGCTGGAGAATAATAACAGCTACATGGCTGATATGGAGCCCGTTACACAAGAAATGAAGACACTATTTAAAAAAGTGAAAGTAGTTATGGGTAAAAATGATTTTGTAGTAAATGAAGTACAGATGATTGATGCCAGGGGCGATAACACCACAATTCACTATTCCAACCAGCAAATAAACACAGGATTACCTGATGCCTTATTTACGATTCGTTAGCTTGTTTTTTCTGCTAAATAGCTGTGCTCCTGCTGCTTATAAACAATTACAGCAAACAAGGGGCGATGTGCATTGTATTGATCCGTTCAAACCGGATATCCGGCGTGCCCTGTACCAGACTTCTGTAGATGTGGCGGGGCATCATTTAAGTGGTCTGTTACTCATTAAACAAATGCCTGATAGCGCTACCCGCATTGTTTTTACAAACGAGGTCGGATATACGTTCTTTGATTTTGAATTTACAAAAGAAGGTAACTTTATTGTGCATTCTATCCTTCCTAAGATGGATAAAGAGGCTGTAAAAAAAACATTGCGGAAAGATTTTGCACTTGTCTTAATGAATCAGCTAAATTCCGGTACAGCGACGATTTTTAAAAAGAATAACGAAACCTACTATGCTTTTGCCGATGGCAGGGATGTTTTTTATTATGTAACGGATGAGGGATGCAGCCGGTTGATAAGAATGGAACGGGGCAATACCAGGAAGAAAGTGCTGGAAGCCACACGTGGCGACCTGAAAGAAGGCGTACCTGAATTTATAACAATCCATCATAGTAATTTTAATTTTACGATTGATCTGAAAAAAATTGATGACCATGCTGAATGACAATTTATATATTATTAACCGGTTCACAGATGATGGCGGCAAGGTGAATGCAGCTATCCAATTAGATGCAGATCATAAGATATTTGAAGGTCATTTTCCCGGTCAGCCGGTATTGCCTGGTGTGTGCATGATGCAGATCATAAAGGAATTAACGGAAAAAGCGACCGGCAAAATCCTGTTCCTGAATGAGGCAGCGCAATGTAAATTCCTGTCGATGGTAGACCCTGCTAAAACCCCTTCGCTGGTGGCCGAGATCGACTACCAGCAACCGGATGCAGCCTCAGTTACTGTTAATGCTATTCTGAAGAACGAAACAGCAACATTTTTTAAGATAAATGCCCGTTTACAGGTTGTATAGGGCAGGCTAAAATCCGTGTTCATTGCAATGTGCAGCCAGCTGC
>DASVMC010000440.1:0-14548 GCA_036384555.1 Niabella sp.
ATGCAATTATAACCGATGAATGTAGTATTTTCGCAATCCTTAAGTTTTACCAATGCCCGGGTGGCGAAATTGGTAGACGCACCACCTTGAGGTGGTGGCGCTGGTAACACGGCGTGCTGGTTCGAATCCAGTCCCGGGCACCTGAAACAAAAAGGTTGTAAGTGGATTACTTACAACCTTTTTTAGTTTTACGTGAGTCAAAAAAGTGTTGCTTTAATGCAGCAACCAGTGATCGTTATTTCCATCTGAGGTCAACCGAAAAAATTGCTGCACGTGCCAACCCCAGTTCAAAACTAAAGAGCTTGCTGAAAATAGAAGACTACTTAACCCTACCGCGTCCCCATGCTCCAATCAACAAGTACAATCCGGTTTCTTATTCACTTGTTCTACGGGACTTCAATGGTATGACCCGGAAGAACTACTCTGGAACCAACTAGATGGCAATCCATCTTACAACCCATATTATTCAACAGGAAACAGTATTACCTGTTATACTTTACACGTACATGGAGGCGCAACAATACAATACCTGTCTTAATAAAAAAGTATCTATCGATGCGTTTCTGGGGAAATCAAAAACTGCCATTCCCTAAAAATCTCATTTGGACCAATAAACACAATTCTTTATCTTCCGTAATAAGAAAACAGCAATTTAGAAATCTATGGGTATTCACAAAGACCAAATGCTGGCCTGCAAAGATTGCCAGTTGAGATCTATTTGTACAGATTGTAGGGCATTTATTGCGATATCTATGACAAACCAAAAAAATGCAATTACGACCCCTTATCCTCATAGCTGGAAATAAATATTAATGATACGCCAGATACTGCTGATAATACTAGTCTTGATGGGAAAAACAGTTTTCCCTCAATCATTTTCACCTCCAACAGAGTACGATCAAAAAATTGCTGTAGCTGATTCATTTATGCAGATCCACCGATATGATTCCTCGCTTTATTATTATCGAAAAGCTTTTGATAGTTGGAATGGCTGGGGTACTGAAGATGATAGATACAAACAAGCCAGGGCATGGGGCTTTGAACAAAATAAAGATTCCTTAAAAAAGTACCTCTCCTATCTTATCCTGGATGAACATTCTCACTACTATAATTATATTAAGCTTGCAAATGATTCCGCATTTAACATTTTAAAGGGCACCGTTTTCTTTAAAAAAATCATTAAAAGGGCAAAAATCCATAAGGGGAAATATTTCCCCAGCTTAAATTTGTCTTGGGTAGAACTACTTGCGGGAGTATACCGTAATGACCAAATCAGATCAGAATTGGATTTTAAAAACATTCATGATATAGATTCAATAAGAAAAATTGATTCTTCCAATACCGTGATTGTTACATCTCTATTGGATAAGCACGGCTGGCTTGGCCCTTCGATAATTGGCGATCAAGGCAACTTAACATTATTCCTGGTTATACAACACAGCACGCATGATGTCCGACTAAAATATTTTCCCCAATTAAAGGAAGCGATAGCAAAGCAAAATGCACAGCCATCTCAGGCGGCATTAATGGAGGATCGGATTTTAAGTGAAACGGAAGGAAGACAGAAATATGGAAGCCAACTTTTCTGGAATAAGGAAGAAGGCAGATACAAGCCCTTCCCAATTATTGATGAAAAGAATGTCAATAAAAGACGGGCTGATATGGGAATGGAACCTTTGGAAGAATATCTTAAACGATATGGTATCAGGTATATATTACCGGAGGAATAAAACATCAATACTCTACCCAAACATTCTTTTTACCAGATTGCCAGATCATATTACTTCCACTTAGAAAAAGAGCCAAAGTTCTTTTTCTATACAGATATACGACATTATCGGGGTAATTGTTGAAAAAAATAGTTACTCAAGGGCTCCGTGAAGTTCCTATACAGGCTGACCATTCCGCTAACGGATGCCCTGCCCATCCTTTATGAGCGATTCCCTTAAAGAAATTTTCTTTTACAGCTCTATCTGTAAACAAGCGGTTTCCTTGGAGACTTATACGGTAGCGACCTCCTCTGATAATGATTCCAGCACAGCTACAGCTCAATACCCGATTCCACTGATCTACTTTTTTGATGTGGTTTTCTTCCGGGCCGTCTTTTTGGCTGCTGTTTTCTTTGTAGCCGCTTTTTTGGAAGTGGTTTTCTTTGAAGCGGTCTTTTTTGAAGGCACTTTTGCGCCTTCCTCCCTGGCTTCTGACAATCCGATGGCTATCGCCTGTTTTCTGCTGGTAACTTTTTTACCACTTCTGCCACTTTTCAAAGTTCCATGCTTCTTTTCATGCATGGCTTTTTCTACTTTGTCTCCTGCTTTTTTTGAATACTTTACCATAAGTAAAACATTTAAAGGGTTATGATACCATTGCAAACTCAAAAACACTGCCACTTTTCAACGCAATTGTCCGCTACACCAGCTGGCGTATACAGGATGGTTCTTCTTTCCATGCCTTTTTACGCCCGACTTTGATAAGCATTACCTTACGATCTGTTATTTTCAGATCAATTGCTTTATTGGCAAGCTTTTGGCAGTCCGTTATTGCAGCGTGGTCCTTCAATCACATGAAAACAAACAGATGCAGTATGAAATATTTTATCGGATGCTCCGGCTTTTACTATAAGGAATGGAAAAAAATATTCTATCCGGAAGGGCTGGCTGCTAAAGACTGGTTCAGGTTTTATTGTGATCACTTTAATACCATCGAAATTAATTCGAGCTTTTACCGCAATCCCACACCGGCTTCTTTGCAAAAATGGCATGAGGAAAGTCCCACGGATTTTATTTTCACAATGAAAGCGCCGAAAATAATCACCCATATAAAACGCTTTAAGATTGACAAAAATGAAATTGAGCTATTCTACAACCTGGTATCAACGGGTTTAAAGAAAAAACTGGGCTGTATTTTGTTTCAACTGCCGCCATCATTTTCCTATACTCCGGAACGCTTACAGCTCATCTGTGAACAACTAAACAGTCATTTCAATAACGTTGTCGAATTCAGGCACGGGAGCTGGTGGCAGCAACCAGTTTTTGACAGATTGAAACAGTATAAGATCACTTTTTGCGGACAGAGCTACCCAGGTAACATCCCGGATACTCCTGTTATAAACGGTAACATTGTTTATTACCGTTTTCACGGCAAACCGGTTTTATATAAATCGCAATATGAGGAAGAAACCCTGAAGCAGGTACTCAACGGCCTGGGCAGCGGCCGGAAAAAAGCATTTGTTTACTTCAACAATACATGGGGCAATGCCGCCTTAATCAACAGCAAACAAATGCAGGAACTTACAGGCCGGCGGCCATAAGCATATTGCAGTTCAGCACCTATCGCACAATATACTACCGGACACAAAGTTGTTTCAACAAAAATCAAAGCAACTCTTTACTCAGCAGGACCTGTTCAAAAATAATACTAAGGAGTGAGCTCTTTTTCATAATAGAGCAGGGCCCCATTATTGGTTACCCCTGTTACCTGAATATAAAATTTCTTTACGTGATCTGAATTGTAAAAAGAAAAACGGAAGTTCCCTTTTTCATCAAATGATACGTTTGGATTCCAGTAGAGGGTTGTACGATTATCCTGAATGCTGTCTTTATCAGCTACCTGGTCATAGTCAGGTGAATAGAATTGCCTGGAGATAGAGAACCCTTTAAATACATACTGCTTGTAATGATCTGCCATAGAAGTTTCGTCAGCCGAAACAGCAACTCCCTTTTTAGTATATACACAAATTGCGCCTAAAAAACCTCCGTTCATGGGAGCTGCCGGAAATGGTGGAGGATTGAACCGTATTAGCGCAACATCACTTAACTGGATGCTTTCAATCATATTTAATGTAGTAAGGGTTTCATTCAGATAGAAGTACGGCATATTACTTCCTGAAGTCGACAAATAGGGCTGCCTAGCAGAAGTATCCCTAAGTGCATTCTGCGCCGAATTCCTGTATGAAAAGGCATATCCGGTGGCAAAATCCCCCGTGATCACCAATCCGGGAAACCGGCCTTTCATAAAATCAATAATAGGGATTGAATTCGGATAAAAGTTATTTACAAAGTCAAAATCGTAAAATCGATCACTGGCAAATAAAGGGCTTACATATTCACCGGCAAGTTTTTTTGTCTTTGACAGATAGGCTTCGACCGTTACAGGAGCTAAGACCATTGTATCCTTGTTATCAGACTTTGGTACAAAAGAACTGAGGACAGTATCGCTGAATGCCGGCTCCGGCAAAGTAAAGTAAGGCGCTGTACGTACCGAATCTACAGAAGTGGAATAAAACTGCATTTGAGGTTTTTGCGAATTTTTCTTTCTCGCGTCTGTATTTTTGAAATAGACAATAGCATTCCCATATACATTGTAATCTTTTAAACAAAAATTGCCGGAACTGTCCGGTTCAATATATCCCATATATTTACTGGAATCAGCATTTTGAATAAGAATGGAAAATGGTTGTTTATTTTTAAAACTGCCCGGGGCATAATTTGAGATCCTGCCTAATAAATTTAAAGAGTTCTCGGGATAATATTTTAATACAAGCGGTTGGGCTTCTAACAATTGCTTCCACGCAAACCTTCGCCAGCCATTAGTTAACAGGACCAGATCAAGCTTCCCAGCAGTTGCTGTATCATTGTTTTGAAAATAATAGTTGGGAGCATGAATGTATCCTTTCAGCTCATTCGTAAGCAATAATGTTGAAAAAATATTTCCGGCAAGCGTATCTTTTAAACCAGCATCAATTACTGAAATGGAAAAATTACCGTTGGGTATCGCCTCCCCGCCGCGGAGGATTTTGAATGTAAATGCCGACTTTCCTTTGGGTAACAATGAAAGAGTATCAGTCCTCATTTGTAAAGACAGGTCATTAGGCTGCTGAATGAACAGCAAGCGCTCGGCTTGAGGCAGACCGTTTCTGTCAAATAACGTAATCCGGACAATTCCCGCCTGAAAATCATTTTTAGGTACAGCAATTACATTGCTGCCATTGTCCAGTTCGACCGTATAAGAAATCACTTTACCGGTGCTTTGAGCAGCGACCAGGGTAATGCTGTCATTTACCGGTGGCTCCATCGTTTTATGTGTAACCCCAATGTCAACAGATCTAGCATTAATTGCTCTCAAGGAGAGCACGTACCCTTCGGGTTTTGATACCGGCAAAGCTATTTTTTTGTCTGAACCATCAGGAAAATAAATTACTGCAGTATAGATGTGACCTGCTGCAGGTTGTAAATAAAAAAATCCCATTCCATCGTGGATCGATCTTATATCCATTATAGGATGGTCATTGTCCATAATTTTCCCTGACACAGGAACAGGTAGTCCGTTATTGTTGGTTACCTTAAACGCCACCTTAGAAGTAAGACTGTTCACCAAATCGCCCCCTTCTGGGAAAAAAGCAACCTGATAATTGGTAACAGTATTATTTGTACATGCACCTATCGCATTATTGCGGACATCAATAACATAAATATTTTTATGAAATATATAGTCTTCGTCAAAATTCAGCATCCACGACGTAAAAGCTCTTAATGAGTAAATGCCGGCCGGCAATGCAGATGGAACATCCATATCTCCACAGGCACTTCCCCCTTTTAGTAATAGCTTATTCTCATTTATGATCTTACCCTTTTTATCGATCAATTGCAGGTAGACGACCTCATCCGTCTTGACAGGCATTACGGCAGATGAGGCGTATACTTTATACCACAAAGTATCTCCGGCTGAAAATACGGATTGGTTGGTATGAACATATAATTGCTCCTTTGGATATTTTTTGACCCATAATGCAAGTGTATCAGCAATAGAAGTGCCGTTTCTTTGAGCTTTAGCAATACCACACAACAGGCAACCCGAACACGTGAAGCTCAATAGAATTGCCAAACGCTTCGTTCTTCTAAGGTTTTCAAGTAGAATTGGTAAAATCATTCCACAACTTATATTTCAGGTAATTGGAAATAATTCGGCCGCAATGTTTTTAAATCATCCTAAAGCTCATTGAAAGTAATACATATTGCAATAAAAAGCAAAAGAGAATCAAATAGATGCTAAAAAACGCGCCCTACCTGGTGAACTCCAGAGATTAATCTCTTATTTATAAAAAACACCCACATGCCCCTAATTTTGGCAAAGAAATGAAGCCCATCAAATAATAATAACTAAAAATAATTATTAAAAAGTGTTAGCAATAGCAATAAAAAAAGTAGCGCTGAGTGATATTGAATCCTTACAAAAAATCAGTAAAAAAACATTTTTTGATACTTTTTCACCAAGCAATACGGAAGCAAACATGCAGCGCTATCTGAATGAGCAGTTTTCTAAAGAGCAGCTAACCGCTGAATTGAATAACAGCAATTCGGCGTTTTATTTCGCGGTGCTTGATAATAATATAATCGGCTATTTAAAGTTGAATACCGGTCAGGCACAAACAGAATTACAGGATGCCGGCGCCCTTGAAATTGAGCGGATCTATGTACTGCAAGCATTTCATGGTAAAAAGGCAGGTCAGGTACTTTACGAAAAAGCAATACAAATTGCCACTGATCAAAACGCGCCATATATTTGGCTGGGTGTATGGGAAGAAAATAAAAGGGCTATCCGGTTCTACGAAAAAAACGGTTTTACCGCATTCGGAACGCATATCTTCAGACTGGGCAATGATGTGCAGACGGATCTATTGATGAGAAAGAAACTAATACCCGATCCATTAAAAGCCGACCAGCAACTGGCTGTATGATTTATTTTATGGTAGGCGGTGGTCCAAGATAGGAAGAGCTCATCCCTCCCAGGTCTATCACAATCTTTTGCACGACTATACCCGGATCGCCACAAATCACTTTTAGTGTATGTTTTCCCGGTTTGTCTATATATAATGAAGATTTAGTAACCGCTGCATTCCGTAATACATTCTCAGACCAGGTCTGAGAATATTCCGGTGCCGATGAGGTTGGGAATGTTATAGCACCGTCGTCAATACTGACCCCGTATGTTGTTTGCTCGTTGGAAGATTCATGAAACCCAAAATCCCGGTTTGAGTTTAACGGGAAAGTTGGCAGTACATAAGTATAGACCTCAACCCTACCACAGCCCCATGTATAAAAATCATATTGAAGATTGGGCGCATCACTTCGTTTGGCGTTCTGAATGGGAGCAGTCGGACTTCCCATCATTACAGATTGCCCTTCATACCCGAGCTGATCAATCACTTCCATTTTTATTTGCTCATTTTCCGACTTCCGGCGGAACGCAGCCGCAGGTATGGAAACAACTCCATTGTATTCTACCAATTGCCCGCTTAAACTGTCAGTTACTCCATCCGGGCTGAACAGGGTTACCAGTATCTTTTCAGCCGTGTTCTTTGTTCTGACCGTAATAATCCCCTGGGGTGCCGCACCCGGTCTTATTTTGCTCCAATCGACCTGTACCCAAACCGTATCCTGCCGGGACAAAACTCCTTTTTTCCTGTTTAAAAGGATCCAGGGATCACTGGCCGTTGCATTCCACTCAACGGATCGTTGTCCCGTATTAAACATTTCAAAGAACCGGCTTTTCCTTTTAAAATCGCTAAATGTAAGTAAAGCACCGTTCCCTGTCTGCACCCCTTCGCATTTCACTTTCAGCACTCCTGAAACCGGCAGCTTGACAGAATCAAGCTTTGGTTTTTCATAATAAGAAGCAGTAATACCCTGATGCAGCGACATTACCTTATCCCATTTACCATTCAGCAGCCGGTTATACATATCTGTTATCATCTGAAGACTATCATGCAATGCAGCAACCTGTTCTTTTAAATCATTGGCTGCGGCTCTCTGTTCAAAAACATACTGGCGTTGCAACTGTGCAGTCAGCCACATACGGTTCATCAGCCCTGCTCCTTTTACCGGATACAGGACCAATTGAAAAAAGGAGGGCCGTTCGTTTTCCGGCAGTTTCCTCCAAACAGCCTCCGCTTCCGCCTCGATCCGTTTAAAATCATTGATACGGCTGACCGCTTCTCCATAATGATCAAAAGAAAAGGCCGTACCGGTTGTCCGCTCTCTCGCATGGCTGTTGGAGTTCCATTCATACCCCCAGCCCATAAATTCCGGCTTACGGGAAAAGGCCAGCCGGTTGTAAGCAGTGGTAATATCCTTTATCGCATTATAATATTCGCTTCCGTATATCTTACTGAGCCATACTGCCTGAAAATCCGGTACATTCCCGAAGTTGAAGCTTTTTATATTATAGGCCATGCTCAAAAACTGGGTAACGGGCGCTTCACAGGATTTTATGTCACCCGCATTTAACAGCCAGACCCGGTCCGCACCGGTTGCATAGGCCTTGCTGAGTTCTTCATACATTAAATTGGGCGGCGTGGATCCCAACCATAAATAATCGTGCGGTGAGCCCAGGTAGGAAGCATGGTAGTACACGCCTGAATGGCCGGATCGTTTTTGTTCCGCCTCATTACTCAGCTGCTTCATATAGCCATAATTGTCATCCGGCCATACAATGGTGACCTCTTCCGGGAGTTTAAGCCCGGCATTGTACAGGCCCAGCACTTCCTTATAAGGAACAAATATCTGCGGTATTTCGTCCAATGGCTTGTTGATGTATTTTTTTAAGATAGCCCGCTGATCATTTATTGCCTGATCTACCAGTTGTAATCGGTCTGATAAACTGTAGTTACCGGACATTTCCTTATCGTGCAAGCCTCTTAGTGCCAGGGTATATACATTTTCATATTTTGCGTTTTCCCGAACCCTTTTATCGAGCACAGCCAGGATATTTTTCCTGTTTGTCATATAATCCCACTCGCCCATTTTTTTCCGGTCCCACTCACTGGCATTATTGAACAGTAAAGGCTCGGGGTGCGTTGAACCCATTACAATTCCAAAGGAATCTGCCAGTACTTTATTTTCAGGATATTTATTAAAAGCGCCCGAAGCCGGGTGCATGGCGGGACATAAATAATTCGCTTTTAAGCGAAGTAATAATTCAAAAACCCTGGCATAGGTTTTTGGACCAATATCACCCAATTGTTTATCGTATGTTTTTTTAGCCCAGGGTGTTAGTCCCCAATCCTCATCATTGATAAACAGCCCCCGGAACCTGACACTCGGAGCAGGCGAAATATAATTGTGCACCTGCAGACAAACCGACCTGTTTTTCTTTATGGGAACATCTGCCCACCAATACCAGGGCGAGACGCCGATTGCCTCAGAAACAGCAAACAATCCATAAGAAACAGCCCGGCGATCACTCCCTGCAATAATAAGCGCACGCTTTACTCCGCGAAAAGGATGGTTTATTAAAAAAACGCCATAGCGTTCCCACTGGTTCCGAAGCGAATCTACCCAGATCTTTCCCTCTGCCGCCAGCTTTTTGATCCACTGATTTGCGTCCAGCGTGCCGGCAATCAGCAGTATATCCGCATCAGCGAGGTCTGTACGTACATCAGGCAATGTACCCGTAACCGCCTGCACATCTTTAGCAAATAATTGCACCGTGGTTTTTACAGATACCGGGTCATTACGATCATAAACTATTTTAATTTTCTGAAAACAAACTCCCCGGGAAGATCCTGATCCAACCGGTTCTAATTGTGCAGAAAGGGAAAGGCTGCACATAAAAAATAATAAAGCTGATAATCCGAATTTCATTGAGTCCTTTTTCTAAAGAATACTTCAGTACGTCTAATAAGCCTAGCAAAATAAGCGGCTACTCCTGAACTATTTTGTTCAGACTTTTGTTAAATCGTCTCAAATTCTGGTGCGCCGTTCTGAACAGGATGCGCCGTACACAGTTTTTGATGCAACCGTACAATTATTATCCCGTATTATCCGCCGGCAAATCGGGGGGTCACTGCTCCGGGCAGTTCCGAAGATATTTCTCAGCAATGGGCATCAGCGCCATTCAGCGCCTCCCGGGCATCCATTTTTTTCCGGTAGTGGGTCCTTCCACGATTAATTTACCATCCTTTGTTATCTTCATTCTGTCAATAAATACCACTCTTTCATCGCCCGTTTTACGGGTGCGGCCATGATACACACACAACATCGTTTTTCCATCGGGGGCATTGGTAACACTGTTGTGTCCCGTGCCGGTAACAATGCCGCCTGCTGCCGTATTTTTTTGCAATACAGGATTATTAGCCGCTTTTTTGAAGGGTCCAAGCGGGCTTTTGGAAGTGGCATAACCTACTGCATAATTTTTACCTCCGAAATAATTGGCTGAATACATCATATAATAAGTATCCCCTTTTTTGAAAATACAGGAGCCTTCTGTCCAGCGGCGGTTCACTTCCTTTGAAGTAACGGAGCGGCTTTCCCAGGCTGCCTGCGGATCACTCATTTTTACCGGCGGACGTAATAATAAAACCGGTTCACCAATGACACCGCTAAAATCAGGTTTCATTTCAATCCCATATACCCAGCTCTCTTCCACCTGGCTGAACCAGCCTTTTTTGCGGGCCCATGCGGCTACTTCACTTTCTACCGGATGTTTATAGCAGCATCTTGAATAATAGAGGTACACTTTGCCATCTTCTGCAAACAATACATTGGCGTCTATTATGGGATATCCGGGATCAAAAACAGGTTTATCCTGCATATCAACAAAAGGACCGGTTGGTTTGTCGGCAACAGCCACGCCAATTTTAAAATTTTCGAGTTCCTTACCGGGATTAACCTTCCATTGTGCACTGTAAAACAGATAATATTTCCCGTTGCGCTCATACACTTCCGGCGCCCAGTACGAATGCTCGCCCCAGCCGTTTTTGTTGTTTCCGTAATAGACCTGCCCTTCGCGCTTCCAGCTGATCAAATCATTTGATGAATAAGCAGCAAAACCATTGTGCGCACCAGCGCCCGTGCCATACATATAATATTTGCCATCAAGTGTGCGCAAAATGTAGGGATCTCCAAACTGCACCTCTAAAGGGTTGCTGTAGCTTACCGCATTCTGGGCAGCTACAGCAACTGCCAGACAACAAAAAATGGTTGATAATAAAAATTTTTGCATTGCTTTTAATTGAAATCGTCTGTTTTATTTGCCCCCTATTTTCCCAGGAGCGCATTTACGCACCAGAGAAAAGCCGCCTGCCCGTGATAGTCCCCGGTACTGCGCGGACGGTCATAATAATATTGTTTGTCATTCTTTTTGTTGGTTCCCACGCAAACTTCGGATATAGCTCCCTTGTCATTCACATAACCCACCAGCGCCATCCATCCTCTACGGGCTGCAGGTGCATATTCCTTGGCCTCCAGCCAGCCCTGTTTAACCCCCATAATGAATGCATAAGTAAACATGGCAGACCCTGAGGTTTCTGCCCAGCAATCCGGTTCATCAATCAGTTGGTTCCACATACCGTCTGGTCTTTGATATTGCTTCAGGCTTTGCATCATCTTTTGATATCCCTGCATAATGCGGGCGCGGTATTTATTCTTTTTAGGCAGATAACGAAGTACTTCTGTCATGCCCGCTGCCATCCATCCATTGCCCCTGCCCCAATAGAAAGGCACATCCGGGGCATGATAGAAAAGACCGTTTGGGCGCTGCAGCGAATCTAAATAAAGCACCATTTCCATAGCCGTACGTTCAATATATTTTAAGTCACCGGTGACTTTATAGGCCGCAGTTTGCACCACGGGGATCATGTACATATCGTCAATCCAAAGGCGCGTTTGCCAGCTATACCCTTTGCCGGCCCATGCTCTTTGCCCTGGCTTTGCATCTGAGGGAGCTTCCCACTGGGTATTCGCATAAGGAAGACCCAGATCATAATAACGCTGCTCTTTCGTTAGCTGCCAGAGCGTTAACGGTAAACTACCAAACATATTCAGGTCTACATGGTTCTTAATGGGCAACAGGGCTTTTTCAGTTGAGAACAACGGCTCAAATCTTTTTTGCAATAACCCTGTAAGCGAGTCGTCTTTTGTCAGCTTTGCAAAATTGAGCGCGCCGTTCCAATAAAAGGTTTCCGGGTAGCTGATCCATTTCCCCGCGTGAAGCATATGCTTCGCATGCACAAAACGGTAGGCGACCCGCGCTCCTACTTCTCCGGGCGTATAGCCTTTGGGAAAGCGGCTGAGTACGTCCCGCTGTGCAAATAAAAATTGAAAAGGCAATAATAACAATACCGTAAAGATTCTTTTCTTCATACTGCTAACTTTAAAACTGTTCCGTTCATTCCATCATCAACCCGATGTGCTGTTTATAATAAAATAATGTATTGTTAGCCGCGAATATACGAATGAACAGCAGTGTATTCGCGGCTAACAACTATTATGACCCGATTCAACATTGATCAGTCTTTCAGCCGGAAGGTGGAGACTTCCGCCAAAGCCGGCTGTTTCTGACTATCCTGACCGGATTTTGGCACCAGCCTGAAATACCGGAACTGCCTGCGTTGCGGCAGATCAATGTACAGACTCCGCAGACCAAAATCAGTAAGTGTAAATACACCAAGATTTTCCCAGGTAGTATTATCATTGCTGATGAGCAGTTGCAGTTCTTTTATTTTACGATCGCCCTCTTTCTGGTTTACGATGAAACCATCCACCTTCGATACTGCTCCCATATCAATAGTAACCCAATGGTTGGGATAATCCGTTGGATTGGAGGAGTAACGGGCAATCCAAAACGTAGCCGTGTTATTGTCTATCAGGCAGGCAGCCAGGCGGCTATTAACGGTTTCTTCTGAACTAAACCCTGCAACAGACCATTTGGTCTTGGGATGGATATACCGCAGTGTTTCACCGGAAGGCCGGTTTTGCGGTATGGCTATATTTGTGGGCGTACCGAAATTAGGGGTACCGTCAGTGTTCCATACAAAGCGCTGGATACGGGGAGTGCGGCCGGCACTGCCATTGTTGGCAACGCTGCGCGCATGGTAAATGATCCAGTCTTCTTTGCCGTCAGGCGATTTAAAAAAGCCGTTATGCCCGGGGCCGTAGGTGCTGCTCTCTGCCCGCATCGAAAAAACCGGCTGGTCTTTCTTTGTCCAATCTGCAGGATTCATAGGATTTCCGTTCTGCTTAAGTGTGAGCAGTCCCAGGCAATAGCCATCTACCCAATAACCGCTGCCCGAATACACTATAAATACATGCCCCTGCGGGTTGACGAGTACCTCCGGGCCTTCGTTGATGGGATTTCCCTTTTTTTCCCAGTCGTAGACAGGCGTAGCGATCATTACTTTTTCACCTGAGATCGTCCATGGGTTGCTCATTCTGGCGATGTAGATATTCTGCGGCGGCGAACCTGCATTACCCCCTGACCACAACATGTATAACTGATCATTATACCGGAACACGGTACCATCTATGGCCCATTGGTCTGACGGGTCGGATATTTTTCCCTTTATGACCCAGTTCCCCTGTACAGGACTGGAGGAAGCGTTCTCTATAACATACATACGATGATTGGCGTTGGTGCCATCGTCTGCTGCAAAATAAATATACCATTTGCCGTCAATTTCGTGAAGCTCAGGGGCCCACACATTTTTTGAATACGACTGGCCGGCCGGCGGCGTCCACACATCATACCGGTGCCCGGAAGCAAGTTCTGATACATTTTTCGTTTCTATGATCACGAGCTTACTACCCTGGGTAAAGGTATAGTAGTAGGTTCCGTTTTTCTGCACCACCCAGGGATCGGGGCCACCCGGCATGACGGGGTTAGTGAATTGATTGTCTACCCTGAATGTGGACAGATTATCTTCTCCGGTGGATGGCGGAGGGGTTACCGGGTCCGGCTTTTCCGCGGGGGAATCTGATTTCCGGCAGGCATTCCATAATATGATACAACCAAGCATACCTACAATGACCATTAACCGTTTCATGTTCTTTGTTTCTTATTTTTCTGTACTGCAATCCGGAGATGAAGCCTGAATTCCATTAGCCAGCGGCACACGCAATCTTAAAGGCAACCTATTTTAAAACCGGTTTATTACGTATAGCGAAGTAAGCGAATACATCCGAAGTATTTTGTTCAAGCTTTTGTCAAATCGTTCCAAACGCTGAAGCGCTGCCAGAATATTGGAACGTGCTACGCTGCTCCCTGTAAAGCTTCAGCACCTAAGGTGTTACACCAAGGTACAACTCCTGTATCTGCACAGTATTGCCCTGCGAGGTATGCGACGACTGGTAAAAACACTGTGCCTTCTGTGCGTAGAACCTCAGGTACCTGTATTTGGATCTGGGCAGCAATATATTAACAGACTCCTGCAGGGATGCTGTTGCGGCATCGGGAATCACCACATTTGAAGCAATCACCTCGAAATTGGTGCCATCGTTGCTACCCTGTATTTCATCAAAAGCGTACCATCTTATAAAGGCTTGTGTCAGGTCTCTGTGGCGTATCCTGAAATAATTTACCTCCTGTGCGGTCTTCATATCCACAGTAAAGTAAATAGCCGCTCCGGATGGCACACTTACCTTAGTGGTAGTACCGGATGTTTTACCAGGCCTTACAAGGCAGAAATTGGTGGCAAGATCACCGTCAATTGCAGCCGACAGCGAGTTCCCCTCCGGATTGCCCGTTGCTATCATTAGATCATGGGATGCGGTCA
>DASVMC010000441.1:0-3358 GCA_036384555.1 Niabella sp.
TGGTGCGGGTGGTTACAATAGATCCGCAGTTTTCCATAGAATTATGCGGGGGAACCCATGTACCGCAAACCGGTATGATCGGCCTGTTCGTGATCACTTCAGAAGCTGCTGTGGCTGCAGGAGTACGGCGTATTGAAGCCCTGACCGGGCCTGCTGCCCTCCGGTACATCAGTGAAAAAATTGCGGGCTATAAACAAGTGGGCGAGCTCCTGAAAACCACAGATCCTTTAAAAGCGATTGAAAAGCTGATCACGGATAAGGCCGTACTGGAAAAAAAGGTAGAGCGTCTGGAGGCAAAGGAGCTGGTAGGCATCCGCAACGAGTTGTTGCAAAAAGATGAGATTATCAACCAGGTCAATTTTATCGGAGCTATTGTAGAAGTAAGTACTCCTGATGCATTGAAAAAACTGTGCGGCGATCTGAAGAATCATTTACGCGATTTTGTGGTGGTGCTTTGTGCAAATATCGGAGGTAAAGCGGCGGTTGCTATCGCCCTTGCAGATACCGTTGTGGCAGCAAAAGGGCTGGATGCGAACCAGCTGATCAAGCAACGGGTAGCGCCCCTTATTAAAGGCGGTGGCGGTGGTCAGAAAACGCTGGCAACAGCGGGCGGACAGGAAGCAGGGAATTTGACAAAGGTGATCGACTCCATCAGGGAATCCATTGTTTGAATATAAATACAGCAGCTGTTTTTCAATCCGGGTAAATTTCCGCAAATGCTGGCGAACTTTGTATCGGGATGTGGTTAAGTATTAAGATGCAGCTGGTTGATTACCGGGTTCACGTTAAATAGTAATTGTTCATTATTTAATGATTACATGTCTTTATTTCGTTTTATACCAGACCGGTCTGATGTAGTTCAGGATCAGAACAAGCCCGATGAAAAAGGCAGCTTCCGGGAATGGCTGTATATTACGATCTTCGAAGCACGTACTGTTGCAGGTAAGATCTTTGACTACGGATTGTTCCTGCTTATTCTTTCCAATATTCTGCTGTTATTGGTAGAAAGTGTTCCTTCCATCGCCGCAAAATATGAACATGCCTTCCGGGTTTGGGATATCATTTTTCTGATCGCTTTTTCTGTTGAATACCTGCTCCGGTTATATTGTGTCCGCTCTGCAAAGCGATATGCTGCCAGTTTTTACGGTATCATAGACCTGTTGGCGATTTTACCTTCCTACATGGAATTCTTTTACCCGCAGTGGCATGTGTTTATGATTGTGCGCTGTTTCCGCCTGCTGCGTATTTTCCGCATTTTCCGGATGGTCAGGTTCCTGGATGAAAGCCGGATACTGATGCTGGCGCTGGTCAGGGGATTCCGGAAGATTCTTGTATTCCTGTTTTTTGTGCTCTTATTGGCCATTTTCCTGGGCTCCTTGATGTATGTGGTGGAGTTTCAGAAAAATCCGGGTTTTAATACCATCCCGCAAAGTATTTACTGGGCTATTGTAACCATCACCACTGTTGGCTATGGCGATGTAGCGCCGGTGACCGCTACCGGAAAAATCATTGCTTCCTTTATTATGATCCTGGGCTATGCCATCATTGCCGTCCCTACCGGTATCCTGTCCGCATCTGTGATCCAGGAGGAAAAAAGAAACCAGGGAAAACGCTGTCCCCATTGCCATGTTGCAGGACATGAAAAAGAGGCCGTTTACTGCAAAAACTGCGGTAATAAGCTGAACGAGCAATAATCCGTTATTTTTAACATTTCCGAAATCTTTCGTATTTTATAAATAGGGTATCTTTGAAGTACGAAAAATAACGTATAAATAATCACAAATAAATAGCTTTTACCAATGAAGTCGTATTATTTTCTGTTTGCATTGCTGCTACCGGGTATCGGACAGGCACAATCAGACAACCGGAACAAGGAAGCAGAGCAGATCATTATAACAAAAAAAGGAACGGTTGACGGCAAAATGAATATTGTTGTTGATGGCGATAGGGTTACAGTAAACGGTAAGCCGGCATACGCGGATAAAGATGCCGATATATCTGTACAAAGAAAAAAAATTAAAGACCTGGATGTGTATAATGACGGGCAATCTGGCCGCAGCCGTTCCTTTAATAATTTTAATGACACCTGGCAGCAGATGGCAGCGCCTAATAAGGCAATGCTGGGCATTATGACGCAGAAAACAGATGATGGAGCTACCGTGGTAAATGTAACAGAAGAAAGCGCGGCCGATAAGGCAGGTCTGAAAGAAGGAGATGTGATTACCCAGATAGACGGAAAAGCGATTACAACTCCTGATGGTCTTTCTGCGGCAATAAAAGACAAAAACCCGGGAGATAAAGTGTCCATTACCTATAAAAGAGATGGTAAAACGCTTACCACCACTGCCACGCTCTCCAAATGGAAGGCGCCGGAAAGCAGTGGTTCCTTTAACCAGGGAAATGGCAGCTTTTCCATGCCGCCGATGGATCTGAATGAGATCTTCCGGCAGCTGCCCAACCAGGGAAGGAACGGGAACAGGAATTACCGGTTTTACAGCTATCCGGATATGGAGTCAGACAGTCCCAAAATTGGTATCCGTATCCAGGATCTGGATAAAGGGGATGGTGTAAAAATTCTGGATGTGGAAAAAGGATCCGCTGCAGACAAGGCTGGTTTACGAGAAGGAGATGTTATCAAAGAAATCAATGGGCGGGCTATAACCTCCACAGATAACGCAGGCAGAGCGATCAGAGACAATAAAAAGACTTCCCTGCAGTTTCAGATAAACCGTAATGGTCGCAACCAGACAATTACCCTGACACAGTCACCCCGGATAAAAACGGCAGATCTGTAATTTTTTTCAACTTTTTTGAACAGGAGGCGTTATGCTTATAGCACAGTACAGATAAGTACTGATAGTTTTTAAGTTTTCGTGATTTAGGGTTTAAAACCGCCCGGGTTTGTATCAGGGCGGTTTTATTATGCCTGCTTGCGTATCTTCGCGGACCGGAATTATTATTTTTTAAGGCATTTATGGATTTGAGTGAAAAATATGAAGTGGTAATTGGCCTTGAGGTGCATGCCCAGCTACTTACAGAGAGTAAACTATTTTGCGGAGACAGCATCGCATTTGGCGCTCCGCCCAATACACACGTCAGCCCCATAACGCTGGCGCATCCCGGTAGTTTACCCAAAATGAATGAAAAAGCCATAGAATATGCCGTAAAACTGGGTTTAGCCTGTCATTGCACGATCGAGCAAAAAAACTACTTTGCCCGTAAAAATTATTTTTACCCGGATTTGCCCAAAGGGTATCAGATCTCCCAGCATACAACGCCCATTTGCAAAAGTGGATTTGTGACCATAAAGATCGATGGTGACAGCAAGAATATCCGCCTGAACCGGATTCACATGGAA
>DASVMC010000442.1:0-4036 GCA_036384555.1 Niabella sp.
GGAATGGAATCCTTTACAGCCGGCGCTGTCAGTTCGCCCGCTTTATTCTTTTTACCAAATACAGAAATATTTACATACCGTTTGGGATGTACCCGTATATCGTCCAGTAAAATCTCAGCGCTCAGGGCTACCCCGTTCAGGCGGTTATACAGCTGCCGGTCGCTCATTAAAGCACCGATACTTCCGTTTGGATCGGATATGCCATTAACAGCAGAGCGCAAAGCGACAACCGTTGCATTCAGGGTATCCATGGTCTGCTTTAGTTCCAGCTCTGACAGTCCTTTACTGAACCTGTTCGCATTGCCTAAAATGGTATCGATCTGCCCGTTATTCCGCTTCAGCGACTCAGTGAAAGCGCTCATCTTGTTTAAAGAGGCCGCTAAAGGCTTTTCAACACCGGTCAATACCGCATTTAAAGAAGCAACGGTATATTTTAAATTGGCAATTGTTTCCTGCAGGTTTCTTTGCGTGGGAACATCCAGGGTATTATTGAAATGAGATAATAACAAGGTGAGGGAATCGGCTACTGTTCTTACTTTCCCCATCAGCGGTTTGGCTTCTGAAGAAAGATCACCCAGCAAACCGTCTTCCACACGGGTTTTGATCATGCCCTCATCCCGGAAATACTTCGTGGAACTTCCTTTTTCAATGACCACTTCGGAAGCGCCCAGCAAGCTTCCCGAAATATACGCTACTGAATTGTCTGGTATATTCACGTCCTGGGTAATGCTGAGGGTAACTTTTATATTGTTCACATTAGGATCAGCGGGCTCTATCTGATAAACGGACCCTATTGCCAGCCCGTTGATTTTTACAAGATTCGATTTTTCCAACCCTCCTACAGACTTAAAAATGGCATACAGCTTTGGCTTGTGATTGAATACATCCTTTCCTTTTAAAAACCTGAACCCGAAAATGAGTGCAGCAATAGCTACAACAGCCAGAATGCCCACTTTAAGTTCATTTGATATTTTCATTAAAAATGGTTTAAATGTTGTTCTTTGTCAACTTACTCAAAAATACAATGCAAATAACGCCCGAAAAATTTAAAAATCAGCTTATTTGAATAAAAATCTGTGCTGCCGGACCGTTAATTATTTGTGTAAGAAGTGAAAGCAGGAAGCAGCTTTCCTTTATTGAACATCCTGATTTGCAGCCAGTGAGCCGGGGCCTATGGTATTATATTTATCAATATATGTTTTTACGGCGGCCAGTATGCTGTTTACGATCTCATCCTGCCCGTCGGCGCTCATCAAGTAGGCTTCGTCTTCCTTATTGCTGATAAAACCCATCTCAACCAGCACACTGGGCATTCCGGTAGCCTGAAGCACCCATATTCCTTTATGATTTCTTTGCTGCACACCACGGCTGATGCGCCCGTCTGCTATAAAATTCTTTTCAACGAAGGCAGCAAGAGAGTAACTTTTTCTAAAATAGTTCTGGGTATAAATCAGCATTCTTACCCGTTCTGCCGGATCATTACTGTCCGGCATCGGCGGCTCTGCTCCATTTCCCGTTTCTTCATTATAATAAGAGCTGTCGCTGTCTTCCATGTTTTTCATGGAATTCACCTTTTGCTCATTTTTCCCAACGGCCCAGATGTAGGTCTCCGTTCCCTGCGCCTTATTCTCAACCCATACGTCTTCGTATATATTGGTATAATAAGTCTTTTTAACGTGTTTTTTCTTTTTGCCCTTGCCTACGGTAACGGTTTTCGTATGCGCCTGTTTTCCGATCACCCTTTTTATATACCATCCTCCCGGCCGTCTGCCCGCAGAATTACAGTGCAGCGAAATAAACAGATCTCCGTTATTCCGGTTCGCAAAGTCAGCCCGGTACCTGTTGGCAGCCACAGAGTTAGACAACCCTCCCGGCAAAGCAGCGGTTGTTCTTGTTTCAAGAATGTTAATGCCTTTTAACTGATTGCGCATGGCTGCTGCCAGTTTACGGCCTACCTGTAAGGTAATAGTGGCTTCATTTGTTTTTGTTCCTTCGGCACCTACGTCGGGCCCTCCATGACCCGCATCAACAATGATCGTTTTAATAGCGCCCGATTTACCGGCTTGCTGTGCCGCACTATTTAATAAAAAGCCAACCGAAAAAAACAATGCCAGAGCTGAGGATAAAATCTGTTTCATATCATCTAAACTGAAGAAGCCGGCAATTATTGCCAATACATAATTTAATTACAAGCTTCACAAAATCTTTACTATGTTATTTATACATTTGCCCGTACTTTGAGCAAACCTTAATGCGCAAATTTAAAAGAATTTATTTTGTTGTATTGTTTCTAACGGCTATGATACTGATAGCTGCTAAAAAAAACCTTGCCACTAATGCAAACGCGCGCTTTAGTGGAACCCCGTCGCATTTCCTTAAAGACACCATTCCGCAAAAATCCATAAAGGATACCTTACCCGTAAACGATACGTTAAAGATAGCCGATTCTTCCAAATTGGCAACGGATACCGGCCGAAAAGTGAAAACGGATACTTTTACCGTAAAAATATCAAAAGACACCCTCAGCGGTCCCGTGAAGTATTATGCGCAGGACTCCATAGTAGGTTTTATGGATACGAAAATCATGAACCTGTACGGAAAAGCCAAAACAGAATATGAGGATATGACCTTAACGGCGCCAAGCATTTCTGTGAACCAGGATAAACACATGATCAGTGCGGCTGCAGGCAGGGACAGCACCGGCGAGGTCAGCGAATATGCTGATATGAAGCAGGCCGATAATGAGTTCAAGAGCGAACAGATGGAGTATAACTTTAAAACCCAGCAGGGTATTACCAAAGGGACCATTACCCAGCAGGGCGAAATGTTTGTTCACTCCGATATTGTTAAAAAAGTGGATGCACGTACGATGTACGGCATGGGCACCTTCTTTACCACCTGTAATTTAGATCATCCGCATTTTGGTTTCAGGGCCCATAAATCCAAAATCATTAACAAAAAATTAGCGGTTACAGGAGCTATCCGACCGGAATTTGATTCTGTTCCGATACCTATTTACCTGCCTTTTGGTATTTTCCCTTTGTACCAGGGAAGGCATTCCGGCATCTTGTCGCCCTCTTTTGAGCGAAATGATCAGATGGGGCTTGGCTTATCCCGTTTGGGCTATTACCAGGTGATCAATGATTACTGGGACGCGCAGGTATACGGAAACATTTATTCCTATGGCAGCTGGTCTGTAAATGTGCAGCCCACTTACCGGAAAAGATATAAATACCAGGGGTCATTTAATTTTGGTCTGCAAAGTACGCGGCGTAATTTTCCGGGTGATCCGGATTATTTTCATACCAATACGTATACGCTAAACTGGTCGCATTCATCAGACACCCGTTCAAGGCCCGGTGTAAGTTTTTCTGCAAACGTAAACGCCAGTTCTACCAGGTATAATGAAAACATACCTAACAGTAACCTGATGAATTATAATAATACCGCAGGTTCTTCCATTACCTATTCCAAAACCTGGCAGGATAAGCCCTTTAGTCTTACCGTCAGTGCCAACCACAACCAGAATAATGCAGCACGGTTAGTGACCGTCAACTTCCCCAATGCCGCATTTACGGTTAATACGATCTATCCCCTGCAGAAGAAAGAGTCTGCCGGCACCAAAAAATGGTATGAGCAACTGGGGATCGGGTACCAGGGCAGTTTTCAAAATGCCGTTGCTTTTTATGAGCTGCCGGACAGCGTGCTGCACCGCTCTACGATCAGGAGAATGCTGGATACCCTGCAGTGGAATGCCAACCAAAGTATCCCGATCACCCTTTCCTTACCCCCGATACTGGGCGGAGCTGTAATGATAGCTCCTTCTATTTCCTATTCGCAACAGCTGGTTGACAGAAAGGCAACTTATGAATGGGTACAATCACTGGATACGGTGATTGCCCACAATGTAAAAGGTGTTAATCTGAAACAACAAATGAGCATGGGCATCAGCTTTAATACCGCATTGTACGGTCAATATAATTTTAAAAATAAAAGGCTTGTAGCAATCCGCCACGTTATACGTCCTAATTTATCC
>DASVMC010000443.1:0-3247 GCA_036384555.1 Niabella sp.
TCGTACTCGGGTTGTTCATTGAATTTGCCTTTGTACTTGATCACATATTCAAAAGAGCCACCATTGTTTTGTCCGAGTGAACCGGCGGCAGCCTCCTGGCTTTGATTGTTGATGGCGTTAACGACATCAGAGGGCTGAATACTGTATGCAGACAGCTTCTGCGGGTCTAGCCATATACGCATGGCATAAGTTTTACCTCCAAAGACCTGTGCATCCCCTACACCAAAAATACGCTTGATGCCTGGTATGATATTGATGTCAAGATAGTTTTGAAGGAATACATCATTCAGACTCTTATTAGTGGTATAAAATGTCAGGAACATTAACGCACTGGTCTGCTGCTTTTGGGTTACTACCCCAGCACGTGTTACTTCCGCAGGAAGAAGGGGGGCCGCACGGGCTACGCGGTTCTGTACGTTTACAGCGGCTATGTCAGGATCGATGCCCTGTTTAAAAAATACGTTGATCGTAGCGCTGCCATCGTTACCCGCGGTAGAAGTAATATAGTCCATCCCTTCCACGCCGTTTACCTGCTCTTCAATGGGGATGATGACACTTTTTTGTACGGTTTCTGCATTGGCACCGGTATAGGTAGCCCTTACGTTCACCGTAGGCGGTGCAATGTCTGGATATTGTGTTACCGGAAGGGAAACGATCCCTAATACACCCAATAATACCAGTATAACGGATATTACCGTCGATAGTATGGGCCGGTTTATAAATGTTTTAATCATTTTTAAAATACGGGTTTAATGGCTTTAGTAATACTGTCAAAATCTACCGGGCGGGGAATAACCGCAGCACCATTTCTTAAACTGCTTACGCCGGAGGCTACGATGGTATCACCCTGTTTTACACCACCTCCCAGTAAAGCCATATTGTCAATGCGATCCAGGATACCAACCGGAACGGAACTGGCAGTGTCTTTTGTTATCTTATAAACATATACCAGCCCCTGTTGCTCAAAGGTGGCGGCTTCAGGAACGGCCAGCACATTATTATAGGGCTTTGGTATCAGTACCGTGCCGCTGTTGCCGTTTGCCAGCAAATGACCCTGATTGGGAAAAGATACACGGAAAAGGATGGTACCTGTTTGGGGATCTATCTGGCCTGTAACCGCCTTTACAACCCCTTTTTGTTCGTAGGGTTGCCCGTTTGCAAGTTGAAGTGAAACGGGGGGCATGTTTTTTAATTTTTCACTGATAGTGGTTCCCGGAGACTGTTTCAGAAAATCCAGATATTCTTTTTCATTCATTGAAAAGTAGGCGTAAATCTCGCTTACATCAGATACGGTCGTTATGGGTGTTTGATCTGTCGGACCTACAAGGCTCCCGATCCTTAACGGCAGTTTTCCTACAATACCGTCTATCGGGCTGCGAATGATGGAATATTCCACGTTTGCTGCTGCACTGCGGTAATTGGCCTGGGCCTGGCTTCTGTTGGCCTTTGCCTGTAACAACTGGCTTTCGGCAGAGCGCAGATTGGCTTTTGCTGTTTCCAGCTGTACATTACTGATGATCTTTTTATCAACAAGCGGAACGAGCTTGCTGACTTCTACCTGGGCCGCGTTTACAGCTGCTTCGGCGGCGCTGATACTTGCCTGTGCCGCGCCCACCCCGCTTTGGGCTGCTTCTGCGGTTTGGGAAAGGGTGTTGGTCTCCAGGCGGAATAATACCTGTCCTTTACGCACATGCTGCCCTTCATCTACCAGCACCTCTTTAATATAACCGGATATCTTTGCCCGTACGTCATTATTAACACGGCCCTGAATACTGGCCGGGAAGGAATAATACCCGGTAACCGATTTTAAGGGAACTGCAATTACGGGATAAGGTCTTGCAGCGTTCGGGTTGGGAGCTTGTTGCTTGCTTCCGCAGGCAGTCACCAGTAAAGCAACCAGGCTGCCCATTACAATTTTTATTTTTGTATCCATAATGGTTTTGATTTCTGGGTTTATTTATGTAGGGTTTTTACTTTTTTCAGAGTGTCCTCAAATGTTTTGATGTGCGTATCCAGGATGGTTACAAACTGACCAATGGCTTTGATCACAATATCATTCGGGTTTTTTTGTTGTTTATTGCATAACAGCATCCGTTGCATGAGCTCTTTTTCTGAAAGGAGCTTGCCAAGCACATTCCCGATCCGGATTTCCATAAATTTTGGATTGATGCGGTAATACCGCTTACGCGAATCAATCGGGGTAATGTACTCAATGAACTTATTCTGTGCTAACATTTGTAAGCTGTTTGATAAAGAACTCTTACTTACGTTAAACCGGTTTAAAAGCTCATCAAAGGTAAATCCTTCATGCCTTATATCGAAGAGCATATATACATATATCTTCGCATTTAAGGGCGGCAGTCCATACAGGTCTGCATAAAAGGCCACCATATCCTGGTATAAATCTTTTTTTGCTTCAGTAAATTGCATAGTTATTGAATCGGGTTGCAAATATAATGTTAGTTCGGTAAAAAACGAACAAACTGGTATAAATAAGCCCAAAGCTATTGTCAATTCCGGAAAACGAAATTAACAACGTATTGATTTAAAGGTTGGAAGAACGTTGTTATTTTTTTGTTTATCCTAAGCTGGATTGTATGAATGGCAAAATGGAGCTTTGAACGGCTGCCGCATCCATCCAGTGAAAAGAAGACTGGTTTTTAAACCAGGTTAACTGGCGTTTGGCATAACGCCGGGTATTTTGCTGGATCAGGTGAACAGCCTGGTCTCTGGAAATGGCACCATCAAAATAATGGAACAGCTCCCGGTAGCCTACTGTTTGCAAGGCATTCATTGCTCTTAAGGGCAACAGATTGCTGACTTCTGCTTCCAGACCGGCGTCCATCATGGTTAAAACCCGTTGGTTGATTCTTTGGTAAAGCACATCCCGGGGCAGCTCCAGCCCGATACAAATACTGCTGAAGAACCGGGAAGACCGGCTGGCCGACTGATAATCCAATATCGATTTCCCGGTTTCCTTTACTACCTCCAGTGCACGCATCATGCGCCGGGGATTCTGCATTTCACCTTTAAGCACAAACAGGGGGTCTTTTTGCTGCAATTCCTTTTTTAACCATTCAATCCCATAAGTCTGATAATCCGTGATAACAGCTTGCCGGAGTTCTTCAGCAACGGGGGGAATAGGATCAAGTCCTTCCAGCAGCGCTTTTATATACAAGCCGGTACCTCCTGTTGCCACAATGACCGGGTACCGTGAGAAAAGATCCCGGAGGAGGTGAAGGGAATA
>DASVMC010000444.1:0-3996 GCA_036384555.1 Niabella sp.
TGAATTAAAATCAATAGCTGCCCAAAACGGCAGACAGCCAACATTGGCGCATTACCTGCAACATACTATTCCCGGGAAGCGTTTAAGCCGCACCAGGATCCTTGTCAACAACAGGAATACAATTACTACGGTTCACGTTTAGCCATTTTTATAGTTCATCCGGTCATTTTTTTAACTATCAGTATATGGAAACTCTTTTAGGTTTTATCGCAATGTTTGGGTTCAATTTTCCTCCCAGGGGCTGGGCTTTCTGTAATGGACAACTGCTATCAGTAACCCAGAACCAGGCACTTTTTGCCCTGCTGGGAAATTATTACGGCGGTAATGGTATCAACAATTTTGCCTTACCCGATTTAAGAGGCAGGATCCCTATCCATATGGGCGGAGGCATTGGAACGTCACAGTACACTATCGGACAGATAGGCGGAGCGGAGACGGCTAATTTACTGGTCAGCAATCTGCCCAATCACACACACAGGATCAACGCTGTTTCGGAAACGGGTGATACCGAACTACCTGCCGACGCCTACCTGGCTAATACGGGCCCGCTGGACTATGAGTATAAAACCAGTGGTACCAGGGTATCTATGAACGCTGCTATGATAAGTGGTGGTGGTAATAACCTACCTGTTAGCAATATGCAACCTTACCTGGTGCTCAATTTCTGTATTGCCTTACAGGGCGTTTTCCCTTCCAGAAATTAAGAAGGATGTAGTTATCGCGTTTTTAACCGTAAAATAATTTTATATGATAGACCCTTTTGTAGGAATGATCGGCATGTTCGGGTTTAATTTTGCACCCAGAGACTGGGCTCTTTGTAACGGGCAGTTATTGCCTATCCGGCAGAACACGGCGCTGTTTTCCCTGCTGGGCACTATCTATGGAGGGGATGGCAAGACCACTTTCGCATTGCCGAATTTAATGGGAAGGGCACCTGTCGGCGCAACAAGCCAAGGACCCGGCCTTTCTGCTTACATGCTGGGAGAGATAACAGGTTCTGAAACCACTGCATTGTGGTCCGTCCATTTGCCTGCCCATACGCATACATTGCATGCCATTACTGATCCCGGGGACACAGAAAGCCCTGCTGGTGCCTACCCTGCCAATACCGGTAAACTCGATAAAGAATACCGCACATCCGGAACAACCGTGCAAATGCAGCAGGATATGGTTGGGCCGGTGGGCAGTAATACGCCATTTTCAGTTCAGCAGCCCTACCTGGCTATTAATTATTGCATAGCCCTGTACGGCGTTTTTCCACCCAGACCGTAATATGGTAACCCTGAAAGTCAAAATCTTACCCATAAAATAAAAATTTAAATAAAAGCAGATGGAAACTTTTCTTGGCATGATTGCGCTCTTTGGGTTTAACTTTTACCCGAACGGCTGGGTATTTTGTAACGGGCAATTATTGCCGATTGCAGAATACGATGCGCTTTTTGCGTTGTTGGGCACCACTTTTGGTGGTGACGGAGTCAGCACGTTTGGTGTACCTGATTTACAGGGAAGAGTTCCTATTGGTATGGGCACGGGAATGAACGACGGAAGAAGCAACCGGATACTAGGTGAAAAAGCCGGCACAGAGACCATAACACTTGCAGCACAAAATCTTCCTGCTCATATCCATCCCGTATATGCGGTTTCAGAAGCAGGGGATATAGCAGCACCCGCAGGTGCCTATCTGGCGAATACCGGGCTGCCGGACAAAGAATATAAATCAACAGGAACAATGGTGACCATGAACGCCGGCTCCGTACAAACAACAGGGGGCAATCAACAACCCTATTCTATTGTACAACCCGTTTTGGGGCTCAATTTCTGCATCAGCGTTTATGGTATTTTCCCGACACAAAATTAATTTGAAATCGTATTCTTATGAAAGGTTTAAACTGGTGGACCAACCTGGAGCTACAATGGAAAGAGGCATTTAGTGCTGCTGTTTTCCGTAATACGGCCACACCTGCCCTGCCGGATATTGAACAATTATTAAACACAAAAGTAGTACGGCTTGCAGGCCCCCGGGCACCTTACCCCAATATGAATTTTGAGCTGACCAATCTTTCCGGCATTGCCGCCCTGCAATCCCTGGAAATACTGGTTATCACTCACCAGCAGATCAAAGATATACGGCTGCTGCGCACCCTTAAAAACCTTAAAGCCCTGTTTTTATTTAATAACCAGATTGAAAGCCTTGAAGGAATTGAAGAGCTCTTCCACCTGGAACAACTTTATATACAGTTCAACAAGATCAGTTCCCTGCAACCGCTGCAACAGCTGACCCGGTTAAAGGAAGTGTACGCAAACCACAATGCCCTCACGTCTCTTGAAGGCCTGACAGAAGCACACTCCGATAACCTCACTACCTTCTTTTGCCTGCCCAATAGTGGTCTGAAGCAGAAAGAGATCATCCATACAGAAAATCATTTAGGTATTCGCTGCAAAAGTGTTTAATTACCCCGGCGGCAACATCACCGGAAAGCCCCAAAACCTCTATACAATGCAAAAAAATGTGCTACTCGTATTCTTCCTTTTTGTCTGCTGCAGGCTGTATGCACAAAATGTGCAAGTTTCAGGAGACTGTATGGCCGGCAGCTATATGCTGCCCCAGTCAGGAACGTTCCATGGCAAACCCTATTATGAGACCACAGGTACTGTAGCCGGCAACACGGGCATAAAAATCCAGGTTTACTGGATAGAGCCCCCTGACAATGTTTGGGTACTGGCTTACGATGGACAGCCTTACTATTCCAGCGACAAAGATACCCCTGAACCGCCCGGCACCGCAGCCTTCACCTGGACTTCTGTTGAGCCAGCTCCCTGTCCTTCTCCGGGTACGCTAAGCATCACCGGCGACGTAGCATTATGGGTAGCTTTTGGTACCGTTTCCGCACAGCTGAAAAATAACAGCCTGTATGTAAACTGGCAGACAGTTACTGAAAAAGAAAATGACCATTTTGAAATAGAAGCTTCAAAGGATGGTGCAATTTTTAAGGCTATTGCCCACGTTCCGTCAAAAGCAGCTAACGGCAACAGCGATCAGCTGATCAGCTATGAGTGGAGTGCCGGCGCCAATGCCGTCTCCCTGGCAGCGGTTTCCCTGGCTGCCGCCGCGTTCTTTTTATTACCGGCATTTCGCCGGAGGAAAAATACATTTGTGCCTATTACCGCTATCCTGCTGGTCATTATAGGGGTGGCATGGGGGTGTAAAAAAAATAAAAACGAGATTGATACCAACGCTCCTTCATTCATTCGTGTAGCACAGGTAGATAAAGACGGCACCAGAACCTATTCCAAGGTGATCAAAGTGATACAGGAATAAACAATCTTCAACGTTGATCTCCCTATCAGCTGCCTGCTCAAAAATTACGGTTATTTTGCTATGCCCCGGCAAATTGCCGGGGCATAGCCTCTAAAAAAGTGATCTTTGATTAAAAGTGGCTGGACCGGAGTTTAAAAAAGACTTTTTAATTTCCATTTTGTCCGGTCAATATAGCAGCACTAATTCCTTACCGGCTTTCCTGTTTTAATAACACTTTGTAAACGCTCCAGAGTCTTCCGTTCGCCACACAGTGAAAGAAAGTTCTGGCGTTCCAGGTCTAACAGGTATTGTTCTGATACGATTGCCTGTTCGCTCAGATCGCCGCCGCATAATACATAAGCCAGCTTTTTAGCCACCAGGGCATCATGATCTGTTGCATAATTTCCTTTTTGCATTCCGTTAATACCTGCCAGCAAAGCACCCAGCGCACTACGTCCCAGTACTTTTATATCCGTTCTGGGTACGGGGGCTATATACCCGTTATCGTATAAATCGATGACACTGCGTTTGGCCTCGGCAATCCGTCGGTCCTGGTTGATCACCACTTCATCGATCCCCTTCCTGTAATACCCCAGGTCAAACGCTTCAAAAGCAGAAGTAGCAACTTTTGCCGTTGCCACTGTAATAAAGCGGTTCTGTAAAGGAATATTTTCCGGCTCTCCCGGTTGCATTTCATC
>DASVMC010000445.1:0-3326 GCA_036384555.1 Niabella sp.
TTAAGAAAGGTATTTACAAAAGATTTTTTTGGTATGAAAGTTAAAGGCATTCCTTTAAAATAAAACGGAAGCGTGGGGACGCTTCCGGGAATGTTAAGCTTTTTAATACATCTGTGACAATATATTTATTCATTACTTAACAAATTAAAGGTATGGAAAAAATCCATCATTATCTGCAATGGTCCCAACCCGGTAATTTTTTACCTGTTCAATCCACATTGGTCCGGCTTTCTTCTGTTCATCCTGTCTGCTTTTACAGGATCGCATCCTGTTGTTAGTACGCATTATTATCAGCTAACACAATTATTATTCAAACTTTTAATTCGTGTGTTTGCCCGCGCAAACGCAAGTGCAATGTGTATCAATATGAATTACAAAAGTATACAGGGTATAAGAAGATTTTATTTGCTGATCCTTATAGTTACCGGCTTCTATTATTCGCTGGCCGCACAGGATCAGCCGCAACCGGTCATTAATTCTATTTTGGAAGGTGTTGTTGTAGATAAACAAAGCCATCAGCCACTGGAGGGCGCAACAGTAAATATAAAAGGCACCACCAACCAGACAACAACAGACCGGTATGGAAAATTCATACTTAAAACCGGGCAGTCTTTTCCCTATATCATAATTATAACCTATATAGGGCACAATACGCTTGAACTGGAAATCAGTAAGCCATTGACAGAACCGATCCGGATGGAGCAGGCAAACAAAGATCTTTCAGAAGTAGTGGTAGTCGGATACGGAACGCAGAAAAAAAGTGATGTGACCGGCGCCGTAGCTTCAGTTCCTGATGTGATAAAACAACAGCCGGTATCTTCATTTGAACGGCTTTTACAGGGATCTGTTGCAGGTGTACAGGTTACGCAAACGAGCGGTCAGCCGGGAGGCGGAGTGAGCGTACAGATACGGGGTAACAATTCGATCAATGCAGGCAGCAATCCTTTATATGTGATAGACGGGTATCCTGTAAATAATGATTACGGGGTTGTAGATGCCGGTGTAAATACCGGCTCTGCCCTTAATCCGCTTTCTACGATCAACCCTTCTGACATTGAGAATATTGATGTGCTGAAGGACGCTTCTGCTACAGCCATTTACGGATCAAGAGGCGCAAATGGTGTTGTAATTATTACTACAAAAAAGGGCTCTAAAAAAAGAAGTGCTGTAACGTATGACGGCTATTACGGGCTACAGCAGGTAACCAGAACCATACCCGTGTTAAATGCAGCACAGTGGTGGCAATTAAGAAAGGATGCAGCAGCTAACTCCGGCAAAACGGTATCACTTCCTGCCGTTTCAGGATATAGCCTGGATACCAGTGGTGCCGGCACCGACTGGCAGGGAGCTGCTTTCAGAAGGGCACCGATGCAGAGTCATAATCTTTCTTTGCTCTCGGGAACAGAAAAAACCAGACTGGCATTTTCACTGAACTATTTCGATCAGGATGGAGTTTTACAAAACACGGATTTTAAAAGAATAGCAGCACGGTTAAGCGTGGAGCATGATTATAATGAGAAATTACATTTTTCATCAAGTATTCTTGCCAGTAAATCGAAAGCGGATATTGCTCCTGCTGCCATTGTAGCCAACCTGCTGCTAACACCTCCTTCCTTGCCCGTTTATCAGGATGATGGCAGTTTTGTGCTGTACAGCCCTTTTGAATCGTCTTTACAAAACCCGATCAATTCTTTATACAACCAATTAAACGAATCTAATATAAACCGGTTTTTGGGCAACGTGGCTGCGGAATATAAACTTACTCCTGATTTGAAAGCAAAAGTACTGATCGGTGCTGATGTGATCGATAATAAACAGAACCGCTATCTTCCTAAAACCACGGCTGAGGGGCTGAATCTTAACGGGGTTGCACAGATAGGTTCCATTACGACAACCAACTGGCTTAATGAAAATACGCTGAGCTATGATAAACTGATCCGAGATAAACACCAGGTAAACGCAGTTATTGGTTTTACGGCACAGCAATCGAAAACAGAAAGTGCCATAGCGCAGGCTGCGGGTTTTGCAACAGACGACATATCGTATAATGACCTTTCAACGGGCGTTACCAGTCAAACACCTTCTTCTTCCTATAACAGCTGGTCGCTTGCTTCGTTTCTGGGCAGGGTAAATTATATCTATGACAACCGCTACCTGTTTACTTTCTCCTTCCGGTCGGATGGTTCTTCAAAATTCGGAGCAGATAATAAATGGGGTTATTTTCCTTCGGCAGCTCTTGCATGGAATATAAAAAATGAACGGTTTCTTACAGATTATTCAAATATCAGCCAGCTGAAATTGCGTATGAGCGCGGGCATTACCGGTAATCAGGATATACCTTCTTATCAGTCTTTATCAAGGCTGGGCTATTTCCGGTATAATTTTTCCGGAACAACGGTACACGGTTACGCACCGGTCACGGTACCCAACCCGGATCTCAGCTGGGAAAAGACCTTTCAGCTGAATACGGGCCTGGATGTCGGGCTCTGGAATGACAGGGTAACACTGGTGGCCGATTATTATTATAAGAGAACTACAGACCTGCTGCTGGACAGGGTAGTGCCGGGTACATCGGGACTGGCTGTTTTGTCAGGTGGTCAAACCGCCACCATCTATCAGAATTTAGGTGCAGTGTCCAATCAGGGTGTAGAGCTTGCGATCAATACCATTAACCTTAGAGGAGCGCTGACATGGAAGTCAGGACTTGTTTTTTCAAAGAATGTTAACAAGATTCTTGACCTTGGAAAAGGCGTGGATCAGATCATTCCGAATATTTCACAGCCTTCTGTTCTGCGCGTGGGATATCCTGTTGGTTCTTTTATAGTTTACGAAACGGATGGAATTATACAGACAGGTGACACACCCTTAACGCCACAGCAAAATAAAGCACCCGGTGGCCAGAAATATAAGGATATAGATGGTGACGGACAGATAACGCAGGCGGGGGATCGGGTCATTATTGCCAATCAGCCGGATTTTACAGCGGGGCTTACCAATAATTTATCCTATAAAGGGTTTGATCTTTCTTTCTTCCTTCAAACCGTTGTGGGTGGTAAATTATACAACACCAACAGAGCGAATCTTGAGCTGGGTACCGGTTATACCAACGGCTCAACAATACTGCTGAACCGATGGTCACTTTCAAATACAAATACCGATGTAAAAGCTGCCTATCAGGATCCGGCAATCACCATATCCGACCGGTTTATAGAAGACGCGTCTTATCTGCGGTTAAAAAATATTTCACTGAGCTATACGTTTTCGCGTAAAATAGTCGGGAATGCGGGGATTAAATCCATTAAGGTCTATGTATCTGCACAAAATCT
>DASVMC010000446.1:0-5403 GCA_036384555.1 Niabella sp.
ACATGGCAGATCATATGCGTCCGGCCAAGGCAACGGCAATATTGCTGTCGCTGATGGTAGCAGCGCTGGTAGTTGTTTTCTTTGGTTCCGGCAGTCAGCCGACGGCTTTAATACTGACATTTATTTGCGGGGCCTTGTCCATGTCTATTGGAACGCCGGTCAATATCATGATGATCCGTTCAGCAAAGAAATCAGAAATGATGGCCGCAGCGGTGATGCAGGCGGCGTTTAATGTGGCCAATTCCATCGGTGCATTCCTGGGTGGCATTCCGCTAAAACTGGGCTATGATTACAATTACCCTTCACTGGTGGGCGCAGGTCTGGCTTTTATCGGGTTGGGATTGTGTGTCCTTTTTATCGTACGTTACCAGGCGGTACGGCCTACTCCTTCAAAAATAAAACGGGCAGTTGCGGAGCCGGTTATTGTTGCGGAGCATTGCGAGGCGGGCTGTTCCTGACCGTTTGCTGTTCCGGCGGAAATACCGGAGCCGGATCAGGAATTGTGCTGTAGTAAGTCGGTCAGGTCTGTAAGCGTATTGGCTTCTGCCGCAGGCTTGTCTTCCCGCCAGCGCAGGATTCTCGGGAAGCGCAGTGCTACACCGGATTTATGTCGTTTGCTTTCCTGTATGCCTTCAAAGGCGATTTCAAAGACCAGCTGCGGTTCAACGCTTCTTACCGGGCCAAATTTTTCAATAGTATGTGCTTTGATCCAGCGGTCCAGCCGGTAAATCTCGTTATCGGTCAATCCTGAATAGGCTTTTGTAAAGGGTACCAGCTGGTCGTTGTCCCATACTGCAAATGTGTAATCTGTAAAAAGATTAGCCCTTCTTCCGGAGCCTCCCTGCGCATAAATGAGCACCGCATCAATGGTCATAGGGGCTGTTTTCCATTTCCACCAGTTGCCCCTGCGTCTTCCTGTTTCATAAGGGCTGCTGGTGCGCTTGATCATCAATCCTTCGCAAAAATAATCCCGCGCATTTATACGGAACCGGGCCGCTTCTTCCCAGTCTTTAAAGTTCAGTACCGTAGATAACTGCAATACCGAATTTACTGAAGGCAGCTGCAGCAGGGTAGTGAGCAGCATGCGCCGGTCTTCTAATGTTCTGGAGCGAATATCTGTTCCCTCGTATTCCAGCAGGTCAAAACAGATCATAATAATGGGGGTTGCTGCCAGGTATTTTGCCGAAAGCTTTTTACGGCCGATGCGGGTCTGTAACTGGTTAAAGGGTAATAACTGCCCGTTCTTCCAGGGAATGATTTCACCATCAATAACCGTTCCGTCGGGCAGCAGCTCTTTCAGACGATCGAATTCGGGGAATTTATCCGTGATGAGTTCCTCTCCCCGGCTCCATACAAAAACCTGGCGATCGCGTACGATCAGTTGCCCGCGTATGCCATCAAATTTCTTTTCCAGGTACCAATCCCCGATTGCACCCAGGCCTTCTTGGGGGCTTCCTTCTAAAGGGTAAGCCAAAAAGAAAGGATAAGGAAGGAATAATTTCCGTTCGGAATCGGTAGCTTCCAGTAAGGTTTCGGGGGTTTCCTGTTCCGGGTCCCATTTTCCCATAAGACGGTGCGCAATTTCCTTTTCATCTTTACTGAGGTACCGGGCCAGCGCCCGGATCACTAACTGGCGGCTGACACCGATGCGGAAGTTACCGGTGATAAGTTTGTTGAAGACAAAATTTTCTTCGACCGTATGCTGCTCCCAGAAACGGGTAATGAAAGCTTCCTGTTCATCAACAGAAAGTGTTGCCAGCTTCTTCAGCGCACTCATAAGCGCTGCCAGGGATAGCTGTTGTTCAGTTGCTGTGGTTTTATCACCGGCAAGATGTGCCAGGGTCTCTGCAAGATCTCCAACTACATAATAGGAATCTTCAATTAGCCAGAGCGGAAGGCCGGTGTATTTGGACATCCAAAGCCGGAGATTAGTAGTGGTGACCGGCCGCCTGGGCCGATTGCCGATAAGCAGTGTAACTGCCCAAAGCAGATCTTTGGCGTCCGCCTGTTGAAAATAGTGAATCAGCGCGGCTACTTTAACCGACGTTTTTGTAGAACGGTCGATCTCCTGGAAAAGCTGAACAAAATCTTTCATTCCGGTGGTTGTGCCGGGTCTTCTTCCCGGTTTTCTTCTGTGTTATCAAATTGTGTTTTTAATTCAACCGCATTTAACCCGTAAGATTCCCGCAGCCATTTGCTGTACACCGTCTGGTAACCATGAGTTACATAAATGTTTTCTGCGCCGGTAGCCTTTACGGCCGTATTAAGCTGCTCAAAGTCGCAATGGTCGCTTAAGGCAAATCCGGTATCAACTGACAATCTTCTGCGCGGGCCTCTTAATGCCATCCATCCGCTGCAAACGGCTATCCGGTAAGGTTGCAGTCTGCGCAACCAGGACGATCCAAGGACGCTTTGCGGTGCAACAATTATGGCATTTTTTAAGCGCTCTTTAGGTGTTTCCGGCGTCAGCCGTTCTCCCGGAAAAGAGATACCTGTTTTTGCGAACGCTTCGTTCATATTATACACGGCACCATGTAAGAGAGGCGTGCCCAGCTCGGGATTAAGGTTCGCTAAAATGTTCTGGGACTTGCCCAATGCATACCCGATGAGGATACTGTTAAATCCCTGCTGTGCATTTGTTGCGCACCAATGATTGATGACTTCATAAATAACGGCGCAGGGACGAAACTGATAAACCGGCAATCCAAAAGTACTTTCTGTTAAAAAGCTGTGGCATTGAACGGGCTCATAGGGCGTGGATACAAGATCATTATTCAGTTTATAATCGCCTGTAATGACCCATACTTCTCCCTTGTATTCGAGTCGTACCTGCGCCGAACCAATGATATGACCGGCTGGGTGAAAGCTGATGGTGGCACCGTTGACCGTCAGCGGCTCATTATAAGGCAGGGTTTGTACCTGAATATCGGGGCCCAACCGGTAACGGAGAACCTCTTTGGTCAAAGGATGACAAAGATAGCTGCCCATACCCGGTCTTGCATGATCGCTATGCCCGTGAGTAATTACTGCCCGCTGTACAGGTTGCCAGGGGTCAATGTACAGGTCCGCTGCCGGAAAATAAATACCTTCTTCTCTGAACAGGATCATTGGTGCAAATTGAGTTAAGCGCAATATTCTTCTCAAACGTACATGAAATTTTTTATTCATAAAATACAAAAAGAACGAATGAGCAATTTTATGGGAGTTCCTGCTGGCTAAAACAATAATAAATATTCAGGAGAAATGTGCTCTTTATTGGTATTTATATCAATCTGAATGAAATACAGAAGTTATAAAAACACTATTTTTAAATATTGTTTTGTATCGTAATTTTAGTACTGATAACAATAATGAATCACTGAAAGATGCTGATTGATTTAAACCAATTTTCGTGGGCGGATCATTATAACCAATATTTGAATCTTCAGGAAAGAGGATTGCGAAAGTTGGCTTTTATAGAATTGGATACATTTATTTTGGAATTTCAAAAACAAGATAAAATAGCACGTTGGAGGTTTATTGATTATGTGAATAAGGTTGCACGAAAAACTGAAGAATACAACTTATACATTCCGTATAGCTTA
The DNA here is from genome assembly GCA_036384555.1 of Niabella sp. GTDB lineage: Bacteria > Bacteroidota > Bacteroidia > Chitinophagales > Chitinophagaceae > Niabella. The sequence goes on from DASVMC010000446.1 coordinate 3,585, forward strand.
TTCAAGAATATATTTGAACCTGAGATAAACGATTGGATGAGTACCGACCCGAAAAATCCAATACCTTATAAATGGAGTTCGGATTTTAATCTTTTAAGAAGGTCTGTGGAACTGAATCCACATGATCAGGATACATTAGAGATATATTATACCAGGTTGATCAATACAGTTTGTATGAATCAGCATGAAATTGAAGCCGGGTTTGGCTATAATGGGAATCCTGAACGAGATCTTTTATTAATTAAAGATGGTGAACAATATATAATACATATTGAGGAGTATGAGAAAAGATCCAGGGTTACAGAGCGGTTAGATGAATTAAAGAAAGTTACTTTATCGTTTATTAAAAGATGAGTATGCTTCCGGTTTTCTGGAATTACCGATATTCCATACTATCCTTGCAGGTGTTCTGCACTACCGTTGCCGTGTCTTCTGGCCGGTAATCGAAACGGTGCAATTATGGGTATGATCTGCGCTGATGTGGTATAATAAAATATCGCTGTAATTTTTACTACTTTGTAAAAGCCGCTGAATACATACCGCCACCCTGGTAAATGGATTTCCGGGTTCCCAGCAATTTGAAATCTTTGAACCCGGAATGAGCTGCCAGTCTTCTGGCTTTTTCGGGAGGGACGGGATAGGGCACCCATTTTGATGATTGGTGCGTATCATATTCTACTAATGCTAAAACACCATCAGGCAACAGATGGTCTTTTAATCTTACCATCAGTTCCGGCTGGTCTTCAACAAAATGCAATGAATTGGCCATAAGTATTCCGGACAGCAGGGGTACCGGCAGGGAGTGCTTCTCAAAGTCCAGCTGAAAGAATTGTATGCCCGGCTCTTTAAATACCTGGTGTTTTTGATCAAAGGCATAGATGATGCTGTAAGGCGGTAACAGGGCCGCCAATGCATAAGTGAATGTACCCGGACCGCAGCCCAGGTCTGCCCAGCGTTGCGCTGCTGTGGCAGGAATGGTTATTGCGTTTATTAGATCTTTTGCTTCCCGGATCTCCATTGTATCAGGATTGAGTACTTTCTTTTCCTATCCATTAGGAAAACAGCTGCTTTCAGATGTTTTCCTCTTCTTCGCTTAAATAATTCAGGTGCACATAAAGTTCATTGCGCTTCACAAAATTGCACCATTCGCAATCCGGTTTACCGCAGCCGGTATGAAATTCGCGGTTCTGGATTTTTTTCCATACCTGCTTTATCTGTTGACTTACCGTGGTTACATCCGCAGCAGCTACCTGTATAGTTATCGTCGGGTACTGATCGTTATTGGGCTCTACAAATTCAAAGGTTACGCCATCCATCTGCCAGCTTTGTTGCGGATTGTTGTCAATTAAGATCTTATAAAAAACTGCCTGGCGCCAGTAATCACCGCCGTTGGGTTCTTTATCGTTTGGCGGCTGTAATTTTCTGCGGGCATTAGTGAACTTCCCGGTTTTATAATCCACCACGTTAATGTTATTCCCAAAGAATTCAATCTTATCAATCTTGCCATTTAAAGGGATCCCGTCTAGCTGCACGTTGCGCAGGTTGTATTCGATATGAACATTCCTGTGCCATTGCTGAATATGCGCCTGATAATATTCCGGGATGATTTTTTCACCGTATTCGATCCGGCGTACAAATTCTTCCGGTGTAAAAGCATCCCGGTTCTTTTGCATAAACCAAAGGAAATCATCCAGCATTGTTTCCTGAAGGGGAAATGTGCCGTTGCCGGCTTTCATTTTCTCAAAAAGGCGCTGCAGCGCAAAATGGAAAGCGCTTCCGAAAACCATACTGCCACTTTTAGCCGCCGGTATCTTTATCA
>DASVMC010000447.1:0-2593 GCA_036384555.1 Niabella sp.
CCTACCGTATCAGCATACAATGGTGGGTATTTTTACTTTCTGGGCTGGCCACCTTCATAATCTCATTGTTTATTCTGTATTATAAAATATTGCGTACGGCATCAGAAAAGCCGGTGCGTGCATTGCGTGTTGAATAAGAGTTCCATTGGCCTCTTTCAGCTGGGGAAAAAATAATTAGATAACGGCATTCAGGATGTAAGACCCAACTTTAGAATGTGGGAATATTCCCGAAGGACAGATAATACGGAATGGGAAAACATTGACCCGATATTGTCTTTAATAGCGGGTATTTTAATACTGCTTATATAAAAGCAAAACGTAGCTAAAACCTTGAAAGCTAAAGCCGTAAAACACGGTATATAAATTAATCTTTAATAAATTAAATAATATTTGTATCTTAGCACTGGTGTTTTTCATAGGTTAGCAACGGCCAGCTTTTTCAAAAGCAGGCCTTTTTTATAAATGGATCTGATGTATTCGATCCGATTGATGCAATAGGGTATCTTTTTCCTGATTTAAAGCATATTACTCCCTTGAAGGGCTCAGGATAAAGTAAGTAACCCGTTTAAATTATTATATTGGCTGCAAAGCGCTTATAAACAAGTGTATGAAAACGCAGCAGTCTGGCACTGGCAATTGCTGCTACTATTTATTTTCCATTAAAACTTCAGCTGGCCCGCATCCGTGAGCGGCCGTTAAAAATGATACATATATAATTACCTGCTTATTTTATGCAACACCTCCTGTAATCGGACCTGTTCCAATGCAAATTTCCGGGAGCGCTGACCCCTTTAAAAGATAAAACGCCAGCATCATATTTTAATCGCTTAAGCACCGATGCAGAAGGTGCATTTAAACAAGAAAGGAAAAACAGGAAAAAGAAGAGGCATAACGGCACAGGATGGATTAATTGAAAACTTTTTCTTATTTTGTAACAGAAAACGATTTGTTTGCGTTGAAAGACATACCGGGGACCTGTCTATTATAAGGTATATGAAGCTTGAAGAAATAGCATTGATCGAGAGATTTAAAAAAGGTGATGCGCTGGCTTACGCGCGCCTGTATGATCTCTATCATGCCCGTCTTTATACATTTATAATCCGGTTTGTAAAAATACCGGAAACGGCAGAGGATATTTTGCAGGAAGTATTTCTTAAATTATGGAATATAAGAGAACGGGTAGACAGCGCGCAGTCTTTACAGGCCTACCTCTATAAAATTACCCGGAATCAGGTGTTCAATTGTCTGAAGAAAAGCATCCGTCAGAAAGAGATCATCGACTATGTTCAGCGGACCACCAAAATGCAAACGATAGCTGGTGAGGAACAGCTTCGCTGGCGCGAATATGAAACAATTCTTTCTGATGCAATAGATTGCCTGCCTGTTCAGCGCAAAAAAGTATTTCAACTTTGCCGGGACGAAGGGAAAACCTATGATGGAGTGGCCAGGGAGCTGGGCATCTCCAAAAACACCGTGAAAGAGCATATGGTCCTTGCTACCAGGGCTATAAGGTCCTATGTACGTAAACACATTGATCTGCGGTCAATGAGCCTTTTGTTACTGCTGTTTTTTCCCAAAGACTAAAAAAAAATTACGGCACCACCCACCCTGTATTCATTTTCCAGGGTATTATTATATATAAGAAAGTATATTTTCTATTGCAATGGAAAAACCGAAGCAATATTATATAGAATTATTAGACCGGTACCTGAAAGATCAGTGTACACCGGAAGAAGTGGCAGCGCTTATGCATTTTTTTTCAGACAGCGCCTCCAATCGGATATTGTTAAACGAAATGCAGCAGCAGTATACACTGCTTGCGGATAAAGAAGGTACAATGCCCGCTTTGCAAAGTGAAAAGCTCCGGGGTATATTGCTGCACACAATAGCACCTGATGACAGCGCGCGACGTCCGGTCCGGAAATTGTGGCTTTTTATTTCAGCGGCCGCAGCAATGCTGGTCCTTTGTGTGGGCATGTATTTATTTTATACACCGGCTCCGGGATTGCAGCAGGACAAGAAAAAGGGGACGGCAAGCCTGAGCCCTGTGCATCCCGGTACACAGAAAGCGGTATTGGGTTTTCCTGGTGGACCGGAGGTAACGCTGAATGCGGCTACCCAGGGAATATTATACAATAAAGATGGCCTTGTGATCTCCAGAACAACAGCAGGTGATATAAAATGCGGGTTTTCGGGCAATGAAAGTCAGCGAACTGCATTACAAGGTCTTCAAGTCACATTAACCACACCTATTGGCGGAGAGTGCCGCATAGTGCTGGCCGATGGGTCAAGGATCTGGTTGAATGCGCACTCTTCCCTCCGTTTTCCGGCAGCTTTTGCAAAAGCTGAACGCAGGGTAGAATCGCACGGAGAAGTTTATTTTGAAGTAGCCAGGAACGCCGCAAGACCTTTCAGGGTCGTATCCGGGAAACAGCTGATCGAAGTACTGGGGACCCATTTTGTAGTAAACACCAATGCTGATAACAGTGTCATCAAAACTACATTGCTTGAAGGACGCATCCGGCTTATTAATGGTAAAGTACAGAAAGTGCTGGCTCCGGGACAGGAATCAAAATATAGTGCTGCCCAGGGG
>DASVMC010000448.1:0-2584 GCA_036384555.1 Niabella sp.
AAAAATTTAGCCAGGCCGATATCTGTTAACGGATGCTTTAATAAGCCCAGAATAGCATCTAACGGACTTGTTACCACATGGGCGCCCACCTCTGCACAACGGATGATATGATTAGCACTGCGCATAGAGGCAGCCAGTACCTGTGTCTTTAATCCCTGGATGTTATAAATATGTACAATCTGCTCTACCAGCTGAACTCCATCCCAGCCGCTGTCATCAATACGGCCAACAAAAGGAGAAACATATTTTGCGCCCGCTTTGGCACACAGGATGGCCTGCCCCGCATTGAACACCAGTGTACAGTTTGTTTTAATACCATTATCCGTAAACCATTTGATCGCTTTTACCCCGTCTTTGATCATAGGCACTTTTACCACAATATTCGGATGAATAGCAGCCAGCCGCTTGCCTTCCTCAACAATTTCATCAAACGTTGTACCTACCACTTCTGCGCTGATGTCGCCATCCACAATATCACAGATATCCTTATAATGCTTCATAATGGCATCATGGCCATGAATGCCTTCTTTTGCCATCAGGGAAGGGTTGGTAGTAACCCCATCCAGGATCCCTAATTCATTTGCTTCTTTAATCTGGTCCAGATTGGCGGTATCAATAAAAAATTTCATAGTATTTATTTTTTTAATTGTTTGCTATAAATCTTCTGAAGTTCATCCCGGCGCAGCTACTGCTGTTTTTTTTCCGATATCCCTAATGCTTTCATTGTCAAAGCCGGAATGCTGATCAAACTTAATTCATCGGTCCCTTTCAGCCAAAAACACTTTACCCGTTTTTTCAAAACTAGGTTAAGTTTTCCATTCACTCCCCTTTTTGATCAAATATTGCATATCACGCAACTATTGGCCAGGGAGCCAAACCCGGTCTTAACACATAACTACAGCCCTGTTTCCTGAGGATACACCTTTTAAAAAGGGAACAAGGATCAATTGAAATTGTTTAAAAACTAAAGGGAGATTTTCAGCAGCAGATACGGAGGGGAAGAAGGCTTTAGCCAAAAAAATAAAAAAAGGCAGGCTACTCACATCGCGCCGCTACAACCACTTATCCTTGCTGCCTTCCGACCCTGGGGAGATTCAGTAGGAGCTGGCCGTATAAGACCTGCCGGCCGCAAATATAGGGTAAAGAAGACAAAAAGGAAAAGAATTACCGCCTGAAAATCATTTTTTATTATTCCGTCTGGGCAGCGGCTGACTGATGACGGCTTTTGACACCAGTTCTTTTCCAAAACGGTTTTTAATGGCATCCACAGCTTTATACAGGTTTAACTTGTCTTCCTGCCGGCTAAACAGGTTCATTTGCATACCATCATCCACCAGATGGCTGAACCGCACGCCGATCAACCGGACCGGTCTTCCCTGCTGATAAGATCTTTCAAAGATCTCTTTTGCCTTTTTTATCAGTTCATCATCCAGCGCCGTATAGGAAATGGTTTCTTGTTTATTCGTAGTTTCAAAATCACTGTAACGGATCTTTACGGCCACGCACCCCGTCAGTTTGCCATCCTGCCGCAGGTCATAGGCATTCCGCTCTGTAAGCGCAATCAGTTTTTTGTGCAGAAATTCTATCTCCGTTTGATTTTCATGAAAAGTAGTTTCCCGGCTCATACTTTTTTGCTCCCATTCCGCTTCCACTTCTGCGCTCCCCAGTCCCTGCGCTTTGCGCCACAATTCTTCTCCCCATTTACCCAGCTGGCTTACCAGCAGATCACAGGGCATCATAGCAATATCTTTAATGGTCCTTAACCCCATCCGCTGTAATTGCAGACCGGTTCGTTTTCCCACTCCGTTAATTTTTTCAATGCTCAAAGGCCACAAAAAAGCCTTTTCTTTTCCGTGCGGAATTTCCAGGAACCCATTGGGCTTTGCTTCGTTAGTGGCCATTTTGCTGATAAATTTGGCAGATGAAAGACCGCATGAAATAGGCAGATTGGTTTCTTTGATGATGTAGGTACGCAGCTCCCGTGTATATTGGCTGACCCCAAAGAATTTATCCATACCGGTAAGATCGCAATAAAATTCGTCAACAGAAGCTTTCTGAAAAAGCGGCACCTTAGAGGCAATAATGTCTGTAACGATCTGCGAATAATAACGATACTGTTCATAATGCCCTTTTAATACAATGGCCTGCGGGCAAAGCTTTACAGCTTTTTGCATCGGCATAGCCGAGTGCACACCAAATTTCCGGGCCTCATAACTGCAGGTAGATACCACTCCCCTGCTGCTGGTACCGCCAACGATCACCGGTTTACCGCTCAGTGCAGGATTTAACAGGATTTCAACGGATACAAAGAAGGAATCCAGGTCAAAATGAACAATATAAGGCATCGGATCCGTCACCCCCACAAAGTTAAAACCCCCATCTCAATCCCGGTAAATTTTATTTATTCCTGTGTTGCATTATTACTGCTCTTTGCGTTATATATAATAAATCAGGTCATATGAACGGCTGTATAGATTTATAAACACCCTGCCTATTTGTATCTTATGATCCGCCAGAGACAAGCAGTACCTTTTTAAGAAGGGTTAGCTGGTCCGGAAGGGGAATGGATAAAAACGGGGATATA
>DASVMC010000449.1:0-3434 GCA_036384555.1 Niabella sp.
AGATAAAAGAGACCCCTGAAATTGATAAAGCCGGCTACGAAGCGCAAATGAAAGAATGGGAGCTGGGCAAGAAGAAGGCGGATAAAGGATTTGAAAATGGTACAGCTGTTTGGGCGCGCCCTGATTACAATACTTCGGACTGGAATACAATGCAGGTGCCGGGACTTTGGGAAGGAAAGGGATATCCGGACCTGGATGGCGTGGTATGGTTCCGGAAAAATATATCCCTGTCGGATGACTGGGCAGGCAAGGAGCTGACATTGAGCCTGAGTACAGTTGATGATGATGATATCACCTATTTTAACGGTGTACAGGTAGGTACCACTATTGGTTATAACAAGGACCGCGTATACAAGGTTCCTGCAACTCTGGTAAAGAAGGGAAATAATTCGATTACAATACGGGTTGCGGATAATGGCGGCGGTGGGGGGCTATATGGAAATGCCAGGGAGCTATTTCTGCGTACTGCTGATGGACAGCAGACCGACCTTTCCGGTGACTGGCTGTTTAAGATAGCATTTACCTTCAAGGAGCTTCCGCCTGCCCCGGAGAACCCGCAAAATCCCAACCGTCCTACCGTCCTATACAACGCCATGATCCATCCGCTTATCGCTTTTACCATTAAAGGAGCTATCTGGTACCAGGGGGAATCCAATGCAGGAAGGGCCTATCAGTACCGGGAGCTGTTCCCTGCAATGATCAGAGACTGGCGTTCCAGATTTCAATCGGGCAATTTCCCTTTTTACTTTGTGCAGCTGGCAAGTTTCATGAAGCGCGCTGCCACCCCGTCTCCATCTGCCTGGGCGGAGCTGAGGGAAGCACAGCTGATGACTACCCGGCTTCCCAATACGGGCATGGCCACTACGATAGATATTGGAGATGCAGAAGATATCCATCCTAAAAATAAGCAGGAAGTAGGCCGCCGTCTGGCGCTGATTGCTTTAAATAAAGTATACGGACAGCAAAACGAATATTCCGGGCCGCTTTACCAGTCACAGAAAATAACCGGTAACAAAATGATGATCCGTTTTGAACATGCAAAAGGCATGAAGGCAAAAGAGAACGTTCTACAGGGCTTTACGATTGCGGGCGCTGATAAACAGTTTTATCGGGCCAGCGCAATAGTAAACGGGAATACAGTAATGGTAACTGCTCCTGAAGTAAAGAACCCGGTAGCTGTTCGCTATGCCTGGGGCGATAACCCTGATGCGAACCTTATCAATGCGGCCGGCCTGCCCGCTTCGCCATTCAGAACGGATGCATGGGAAGGAATTACAAAGGGGGTAAAGTAGTTTTTGGGATGTGACGTTAAATGATTATTTTGTATTGATCATAAAATAATTAGCAACAGCCAAAAACAGCAGTATGCATAAACACGTTACATCCTGGTTCAGCCCGTCGCTGCAAAAGGAAATGCCGATCGTTTCTTATGGAAACTATGGAACCGTATTATTACTGGTCCCTACTGCGGGTGCGGACTTTTTGGAATATGAACGGTTTCTTCTAATCGATAGCCTGGCGCCCCTTATTGATTCCGGCAGATTAAAGGTATATTCTGTGGACAGTGTGAATAATGATAGCTGGTTAAATAAGGAGATGAACAACTGGGACAAAGCGCAGCGGCATGAACAGTGGAATACATATATTTATAACGAAGTACTGCCTTATATAAAAAACGAATCTGGAGCTGCTACACCTGTTTTTATAAGCGGCGCATCCTTTGGTGCATTACACAGCATGAACCTGTTTTTAAAACGCCCCGATCTGTTAAGCGGTGTTATTGCAATGAGCGGTGTTTATGATCTGACCTATTACTCTGATGGGTTTATGAACGATACCGTTTACTTCAACAGTCCCTGGCACTATATGCCCAATCTGACGGATCATGAAATGCTGGAGCAGATCCGTAAAAGCCCGCATATTCACATTTTAACGGGAGCCGGCGCATACGAAGATCCTAAAGCGGGCGGTGAGTTTGCAAAAATCCTATATGATAAAGGCATTTACTACGAATTTGATAATTGGGGAGAGCAATATAAGCACGATTGGCCTACCTGGCGTGCGATGCTGCCTCATTATATCGGAACAAGATTTTGAAGGAATGCCGTAAAAGATCTTTTTGGATCCTTCCTCGATATACAATAGAATTTTCAATTGAAGTTCCCGCTGAATACGCAGAACAGCGCTGAATAAATACTTACTGCGGAGGGCTGCGGGATCTGCGGGATAAAATGGCAGATAGTTTATCAGATAGAAATTTCAATTGAAGTTCCCGCTGAATATCCAGAACAGCGCTGAATAAAATACTTTTCTGCGTTAGTCTGCGGGATCTGCGGGATAAAACGGCGGATAGTTTACCGGATAGAAATTTTAATTTGAAGTTCCCGCTGAATACACAGAACAGCGCTGAATAAAATACTTGCTGCGTTTGTCTGCGGGATCTGTGGGATAAAATGGCGGATAGTTTATCAGATAGAATTTTCAATTGAAGTTCCTGCTGAATATCCAGAACAACGCTGAATAAAATACTTTTCTGCATTTGTCTGCGGAAAAGCCCCGGACGCTGATCGTTGCTATAAGACCGGTAGTTGCAGGGATTCGGGAAGATACGTCTGGAATACTTTTCTTTCAATCATCCGTGCACCCATGCTTTCAAGGTATTCTGAATAAACCTGGCAATCGATCAATTGTACCTTTTCTTTTCTTAACTGGTCTACATACCGGGTAAATGCATACCGGGATGCGTTGCTTACCAGACTAAACATGCTTTCGCCGCAAAATAACGCGCCCAGCCTGATACCGTAGAGGCCGCCTACCAGCTCACCTCCCTGCCATACTTCTGCGCTATGCGCATAGCCCATGCTGTGCAATTCAGAATAGGAACTGATAACAGCATCGGTGATCCATGTACCCTGCTGGTTGGGCCGGGTAACCTGCTGGCAACAGCGCATCACTTTTTCAAACGCCTGGTTGATCGTAAATTGAAACGTGTTTTTCCTTAGTAAGGACCTGACGGTTTTACTGGTTTTGAATTCATCCGGAAACAATACAAAGCGGGGATCGGGGCTCCACCAGAGCACAGGTGGAGTTTCATACCAGGGAAAAATACCCTGGGAATAGGCCTGCAGGATCCTCTGCGGTGTTAAGCTGCCGCCTATAGCCAGTAAGCCGTCCGGTTCTGCAAGATGCACCGGCGGAAAATAAAGGGCATCAGATAGCGCGAAAATGGGCATCGGGAGGTACTTTACATTCAGGCAACCAGCTCTTCAATGGTCGCTGAAATACCTCTGTCAAGAATAGCAGTACACATGGGCTCCAGATCTTCATACATCCCTTCTTTTACGGCATATTTACCCTTGAAGTGAATGAATAAAGAGCATTGTTCTGCCTGCTCATAAGTATGGCCGCATACTTCTATTAATGTTTCAATAACC